>NZ_RAWF01000079.1:0-35749 GCF_003612075.1 Corallococcus sp. CA041A | reverse complement strand
CGCCGTCGAGCTTCGCGACGTAGCGGCTTCGCAGGGCCTCGCGGTCGTCCAGGGTGAAGGTGCGCTGGCCCAGGTCCTTTCCCTCGGCGCGAGCCTTCTCCGCGATGGCGTCTTCCATGTAGCCGATGAAGGCGGTCTCCAGGCTGTCCGCGTTCCGGGCCTCGATGAGCTTCTGGGGGCTGTCCGCCGCCAGCACCTTGCCCGCGTTCATGAGGGAGATGCGGTCGCAGCGCATCCCCTCGTTCATGAAGTGCGTGGTCACGAAGATGGTGACGCCCTGCTTGCGAGACAGGTCGATCAACAGCTCCCAGAAGCTGTCCCGGGCGACCGGATCCACTCCCGACGTGGGCTCGTCCAGGATGAGGATCTGCGGCCCGTGCAGCACGGCGACGGCCAGCGAGAGCCGCTGTCGCAGGCCCATGGGCAGGTCTCCGGCCAACGCCTCCAGGTGCGAGCCCAGCCCGAACCGCTCGACCAGCTCCTCGATGCGCGCCTTCGCCTTGTCTGGAGGCAGGTGGTAGAGCCGGGCGTGCAGGACCAGGTTCTGCTGAACGCTCAGCTCGCCGTAGAGCGAGAACGCCTGCGTCATGTAGCCCAGGTTCTTGCGCACCTCCATGCTGCCTGCGTCCACGGAGCTGCCGAAGAGCTTCGCCGTGCCTTCCGTGGGAGGCAGCAGGCCGGTCAGCATCTTCATGGTCGTGGACTTGCCGCAGCCGTTGGAGCCCAGGAAGCCGAAAATCTCACCGCGCTCGATGGACAGGGTGACGTGGTCGACGGCGGTGAAGGTCCCGAAGCGGCGGGTCAGCCCGTGGGCCTCGATGGCCAGCTCCGCCTTGCCCGGGGGACGGGGCGGGATGGTGATCTCCTTGTGGCCCCGGCGCTTCTCCTCGGGCAGCAGCGCGATGAAGCACTTCTCCAGGTCCTGGGTGCCTGTGCGCTCCATCAGCTCCGCGGGCGTCCCTGTCGCCAGCACGCGGCCCGCGTCCATGGCCACGATCCAATCCCACTGCTGCGCCTCGTCCATGTACGCCGTGGAGATGATGACGCTCATGCCGGGGCGCCCGGCGCGGATCTCGTCGATGAGGCTCCAGAACTGCCGCCGTGAGAGTGGATCCACGCCGGTGGTGGGCTCGTCGAGGATGAGCAGGTCCGGGTCGTGCACCAGCGCGCCGCACAGCCCCACCTTCTGCTTCATGCCGCCGGAGAGCTTGCCGGCGGGGCGCTCCGCGAACTTTCCCAACCCGGTGGCCGCGAGCAGCTCCGGGACGCGCACCTTGCGCTCCTCGGGGGACAGCCCGAAGAGCCGGGCCATGAAGTCCACGTTGTCGTAGACGCTGAGCTCCAGGTAGAGGTTCTTGCCCAGGCCCTGGGGCATGTACGCGATGCGCGGGCCCACGTCGCGCCGGTGCCGGGCGTCCGCGATGTCCCCGTCCAGGACCATCACTCGCCCCTGCTGCATCTTCTTGGCGCCCGCGACCAGGGCCATCAGCGTGGACTTGCCCACGCCGTCAGGCCCCACGATGCCCACCCGGATGCCGCTGGGGACGTCGAGCGAGATGCCGTCGAGCGCGACGGCCTTGCCGTAGCGGTGGGTTACGTCCTGGATGGAGACCACGAGCCGGCTGCTGGAGCCGACTGGCGACCCTGGAGACACGGATGAGACCATGGCTGGGCCCTCCCTTGTCGCCGGGCTAGTGGGGTTCGGATTCCGCGGTGACGACGTTCTGAAGCCGGGAAGGCCATGCGGCCTCAGGGTCCACCTTCACGTAGCCGACGCCGCGAATGCCGGTCTTGATGCGCTCGACGTAGCGGCTGGCGAGCTCGCGGGGGACCTGGAGCTTCAAGCGGAACACCAGCTTCTCCCGCTCGCTCTTCGTCTCCACCTGCTTGGGCGTGAACTGCGCTTCGGGTGAGACGAAGGACACGTAGCCAGGGATGGAGCGGTCCGGCTCGAAGTCGACGGTGAGGCGCGCCTCGGAGCCAATCTTCACGCGGGCGGCCTCGCTCGCGGGCAGGAAGATCTCCATGAAGACGTCCTCCAGGTTCACGAGCGTCAGCGCCGGTCCGCCGGGCGACAGCACCTCGCCGGGCTCGGCGAGGCGGTAGAGGACGCGGCCCGTCACCGGAGACTTGAGCGTCGCGTCGGCGATGCGCGTTTGAATCGTCGCCGCGTTGGCTCGCGCCACTTCGATCTCCTCCCGCGAGGTCTTCAGCGTGGCCTCTGCTTCCGCCAGGCTGGCCCGGGCGGTCTCCAGCTGGCTCGCCCGAACGTCCACGTCCCGCTGCGAGCCGGCGCCTTGCGACACCAGCCTCCGGGAGCGCTCGGCCTCGATGGTGGCGAGCTCGATTTCACTCTTCGTTTTGACGATGCCCGCCTCGGCCACCGCCAGCTTCTCCTGCGTGGCCGCGACGTTCGCGTTGGCCTCCGCCAGGCTGGACTCCAGCGTGGTGGTGTCCAGGTGCACCAGCACCTGCCCTGGCTTGACGAGGTCGCCTTCGTTGACGAGGACCTCCTTCACCCGCAGGGGCTCCTTCGCGGAGACATCCGCCAGCTTCGACTCGATGCGGCCGTTGCCCGCGACGATTCCCTCCGGCAGCGCGGACTTCTTCCCCTTCCAATACTTGAAGCCGATGAACGCGATGATCGCGAGGGCGACCAGCCCAATGACCCACTTGTATTTCCCTTTCGGCTTCCAGGGCATGGCGGACTCTCTATGGCTTGACGGGTTGCGAGACCGTCTTGGTTTCTTGCGTCCGCGGCTTGGACAGCATGTCGCCCCAGTGGGTCCGCTGCTCCATCTCCGCCTGCATCGGCTCTGGCACGATGGGCTGGTCGCGGCGGACCTCCCAGCCTCCGCCCAGCGCCTTGTAGAGGGCGACCAGGTTCGTGGCGATGGAGGAGCTCGTCTGGGCCAGGTTGTTCTGCTGTTCCAGGAGCGACCGTTGCGCGTCCAGCACGCGCTGATAATCCACGGCGCCTTCGCGGTACTGCACCAACGCGAGCTCCACCGACCGCTGCGCGGACTTCACCGCGGCCTGCTGGAAGGTCATGGCCTGCTGGGCGTGGATGAACCCCGTCAGGGCGTCCGCCACCTCCTGGGCCGCCTTGAGCACCGTGTGGCGGTAGTTGACGAGCAATTGCTGGAACCGCGCGTCCTCGACCCGCACCCCGTTCTTCAGGCGGCCGTAGTTCAGGAAGGGAAAGACGATCCGGGGGCCCACGGAATAGAAGAGGCTGCCCAGGGAGAAGAGATTGCCGGAGGCCGCGGCGCTGGTGCTCGCCTGGAGCCCGACTGACCCGAAGAGGGAGAAGCTCGGGTAGAGCTCCGCCTCGGCGATGCCGATCCGGGCGCACTGCGCGGCGGCATACAACTCAGCGCTGCGGACATCCGGGCGTCGCCGCAGGATTTCAGCCGGCATGCCGAGGGCCACTGTCGCGGGCGCCACCGGAATCTGCTTGGGGCCCGCCAGCAGCGCCTCCACCTCGCCCGTGGGCTGGCCCAGGAGCGTGCTCATGGCGTTGCGAGCCTGCTCCAGCCCGGCTTCCAACTGGGGGATGGTGGCCCGGGTGCTCTCCAGCAGGGTCGAGGCCTGCGTCACATCCAGCTCCGAGGTGACGCCGTTGCTGAAGCGCGACTCGGCGATCCGGTAACCCTCCTCCTGGATCCGCACGTTCTCCCGCGCCTGTTCGATGAGCACCTCGTACGTGCGGACCAGGACATAGGTGCGCGCGACCTCCGCGGTGAGCGAGACGAGCGAGGACTGGTAGTCCGCCACCGACCCGAGCAGGCCCGCGGCCCCCGCCTCCACGCCCCGCCGGTACTTGCCCCAGAAGTCCACCTCCCACAGCGCGTCGAAGCCCAGCTGGTACTCCAGGAAGTGACGGTCGATGGAGCCCAGGTTCTGCAAGTTGATGGGGTTGGCCGCGGCGGAGTTCTCACTGCGCCCCACCGCGGCGCCGCTGGCGGAGAGGGCCTGGACCTGCGGATACTGCCGGCCGGTGAGGATGGCCAGCTGGGCGCGCGCCTCGACGATTCGCAGCCCCGAAATCTGCAGCGGCAGGTTCTGCCTGGCGGCGAGCTCGACGAGCCGGTCCAGCGAGGGATCGCCAAACGACTTCCACCATTGGGTGTCGACCGCGCCCTGTGTCGACAGGCGCGGGTCGCCCTGGGTGCGCCACTCCTTCGCGACCGTGGCCTCGGGCTTCTTGAAGTCGGGGCCGACCGCGCACCCGGCGAGGACGCTGAGCAGGGAGACGGTGCTGACGAAGGATTTCATCCCCTGCATGGCGTTGGCCGTCCCCCGCATCCGCTACACCTCGATGGGTGGGCAGAGTCCGCACGGGGTGAAGCGCGCGGAAGTACGAGCCGTGCGAATGCCCCAGGGGGCAGTGTTCGATGTCCGCCGGCCCATGCCAGCCACCGACCCGGGGACGGCGTGGCTGTCATCCGCCGCACCGTGCGCACGTCTGACATTGCGCGTGCCGGGGGGCCGCACAACCCTATGGCCATGGCACAGGACACCCCAAAAGAGCCCCTGAAGCGCAAGGCCTATACCCAGGAGCTCCGCAAGCTCCAGTCCCAGCTCTGCCAGCTTCAGGAGTGGGTCAAGCACGCGCAGATGCGTGTCATCGTGGTGTTCGAAGGCAGGGATGCGGCGGGGAAGGGCGGAACGATTCGCGCCATCACCGAACGGGTGAGTCCCCGGGTGTTTCGCGTGGTGGCCCTCCCGGCGCCTTCGAGCCGCGAGAAGTCCCAGATGTACCTGCAGCGGTACGTGCCGCATTTCCCCGCAGCGGGTGAGATCGTGATCTTCGACCGCAGTTGGTACAACCGGGCCGGCGTCGAGCCCGTGATGGGCTTCTGCACGCCTGAAGAGCACGAGCGCTTCCTGATGGGCTGCCCCGTCTTCGAGCAGTACATGGTCGACAGCGGAATCCTCCTGCTGAAGATCTGGCTGGAGGTCGGCAAGGAGGAGCAGGCGCGGCGGTTCGCGGCGCGGATCGACGACCCCCTGCGGCAGTGGAAGCTCAGCCCCATGGACATCAAGTCCTGGAAGCGCTGGTACGACTACTCCAAGGCGAGGGACCAGATGCTGGCCGCGACGGACACGCCCTTCGCGCCCTGGCACATCCTGCGGTCCGACAACAAGAAGAAGGCGCGGCTCAACTGCATCCGCTTCCTGCTGGAGAAGATTCCGTACGAGAAGGTGAAGCGCGCCAAGGTGAAGCTGCCCCCGCGCTCCAAGCATGGCGAGTACGACGACGGCGCTTCGCTCAAGGGACGGAACTTCATCCCCGAGCGGTACTGAGCGCCGTGACGAGCTGTGCCCTCGTCACGGCGCGGCGCTGTCCTGCTCGCTACTGACCCAGAACGACGCGGAAGATCCGCTCGTTGCTGTTGTCGGGGATGCTGTCCTTGTCACCCTGGTTGGTGGTGGTCATCCAGAGGTTGCCGTCCGGAGTCGGCTCCACGGTGCGCAGCCGGCCGTAGGTGCCGACGAAGAACTGCTGCACGTTGGTCAGGTTGGTGCCGCTGATGACCTCGCGGTAGAGGCGCGTGCCGCGGGCGCAGGCCACGTAGAGGACGTCGCGCACCACCGCGATGCCAGAGCAGGAGCCGTCCGCCGTGGAGTAGGTCTGCTTCGGCGCGATGTACCCGGCCGTCGCGCAGCCCGAACCGCCCTGGGACACCGTGCCCTCGCAGTTGGGCCAGCCGTAGTTGCCGCCCTTCTGGATGAGGTTGGTCTCGTCCATCACGGAGTTGCCGAACTCCTGCTCCCACAGCCGGCCCTGCGAGTCGAACGCCAGGCCCTGCGGGTTGCGGTGGCCGTAGCTCCACACATGGTTGCCGAAGGGGTTGTCGGACGGGACGGTGCCGTCCGCGTTGAGGCGCAGCACCTTGCCGGCCAGGTTGTTGATGTCCTGCGCGTAGGCGCCGTTCTGGGCATCACCCGTGGACGCGTAGAGCTTCCCGTCCGGGCCAAAGCGCAGCCGCCCGCCGTTGTGGAACTTGTTGCGGCCAATGCCCTGGAGCAGCACCTGGAGCGACGCGGTGTTGAGGGCGCCGTTCTCATACCGCAGCCGCACGATGCGGTTGTCGGTGGGGGAGGTGTGCATCACGTACAGCCAGCGGTCGGTGGAGAAGTTGGGGGAAAGCGCCAGCCCCATCAGGCCGCCCTCGCCGTCGGTGCTCTGCACGTTGGGGACGGTGCCCACGGACGTCTTCTGTCCCGTCGCCGGGTCCAGGCGAACGATGTTCTGCGCGTCGCGGCGGCCGTAGAGCACCGTGCCGTCCGGCAGGTTCACCAGGCCCCACGGGATGTCCGTGTCGGTGGCGACCTGGATGACGGAGCAGACGGCGTTCGCGCAGGCCTGACCGGTGGTGACCGTCACGGACGCGCTCTGGGCGGACGCGTTGGCCTGGGCGTCGCGGGCGAGCACGGCATAGGTGTAGGCCGTGTTCGCGGACAGGCCACTGTCGACGAAGGTCGTCCCCGGCGGAGAGCCGGCCACCGAGCCAATCTGCACGCCTCCCCGGAACACGTCATACGCGCGCACGCCCACGTTGTCGGTGGACGCGGTCCAGTTCACCGTCACGCTGGTGCCGGACGCGGTGGCGGTGACGCCGGTGGGGATGCTGGGGGCCTGGGTGTCCGCCTGGCATTGCGGCGGGGTGATGGAGAGCGTGGTGCTGCCCTGGGAGACATTGCCCACCGCGTCCCGCGCATTCACATACAGGCCCCAGGTCACGCCGGGCACCACGGTCAGCCCGGTGGACACCGTGGCGCCGGAGACGGACTTCATCAGCTGGCCGTCATGGTAGACGTCGTAGAAGGCGACGCCCTGGTTGTCCGTGGACGGCGACCAGGACAGCGTGGCCGAGTTGCACGTCACGTTGGACAGCGCGAGCCCCGTGGGCACGGTGGGCGCCTGGGTGTCGGCCGGCAGCGACCACTGCTGGTTCGTCTGGGCGTTGCAGGTCCAGACGATGACCTTCGAGCTGTTGGCGGTGGCCTGACCGGACACGTCCAGGCACAGCGAGGTCGCCGTGTGGATCACCGCGCCGGCGGTGTTGCGGACCCACCGCTGGTTCGCCGTCCCATTGCAGGCGGCGATGACGGCCCGGGCTCCGGAACTGGCGGTCTCCGGCTGGACGCACCACGAGCCACCGAACGCGCGCAGCTCGCCTTCCGGCGTGAAGAGGAACCGCTGGTTGTCCTGGCTGTGGCAGTCATAGATGTGGAGCTCCTGCCCCGCGGTCTGGCTGTTCTGCGCCACGTCGAGGCAGCGGCCGGACTGCGTGCTGACGAGCCGCGAGCCGGCGACCACCGCGGCGGTCTGTGTCTGGAGTTCGGGGTCGTTCTCCGGCTTTTCTCCACAAGCAGTGACGGTGACCAGGACTCCGGCCAGAAGGTGACGAACATTCATTGAGGCGCTCCTTTGCATTCCGCCTCTTTCACGGAATCCATGAAAGGCCTCAAGTGAACTCTCTGGCACTCGTCGGCTGATGTTGAGCGGCTATCAACACGCCCCCAGGTTCAATTGCCTGCCGTCGAAGCCGCTCTCACCGCCTCCGCTCTCTCGAGCCGCTCCGCGCGGAACCGGCGCAGGCGGCGGTTGCTGAGGGTCAACCCGTTGATTCCGCCGGAGGCCGCCCGCGTGAACGTGACCGTGCCGAGCGAGCCGACGAAGTGGTCACCGCCGATCGCATCCAGCACCACCTCGTCCCGGCGGGGCCAGCGGATGGCCAGCTTCCCGTCCATGACGCGCACCGTGAAGGTCATGTCGACCTCCTCGCTGCGGTACTGCCCCGTGAACGTCGCCAACGCCGTGGCCGTGGGCTTCGGCGCGGTCACGCGGATGAAGGGTCTCGTCGTCGGCCAGAAGTCCCGGATGCTCAGCTCGCGCGAGCCCGAGAAGCGCCAGACATGCGTCGACTCGCCTGGACGGAACGCGCCATCGCCCATGGGCACGAAGGCCTTGGGCACGCCCACCTGGCGCAGCGCTCCGTCCTTGAACTCCAGGCGCACCACTTCATCCGTCAGGGGGCTCCAGTAGTCGCCGGCCAGTGCCGACACCTCCGTCTCCGCCATCTTCACCGCGGGCGGCACTTCGTCCTTCATGTGCGCCCCCAGGTATACGTCGGCGACCTTCCGTGCGAGCTCCCCCGCGTCGATGGTGCCGCTGTTGCAGAGCGTGACGATGGCGACCCGCTGCGCTGGAAAGAGGAGGGACTCCGTGCGGTAGCCGCCGTCCATGCCGTCGTGGCTCACCATGTCCAGGCCGCGATACCCCGCCAACCGGAGGCCGCCGCCGTAGCCTGTCGCGGTGCCGTCGTTCAACCTGCCGGAGGTCCGCACCAACGCGACCAGCGCCTGCCCACCGATGCGTGCGTCGAGCAGGTTCTGCTCCCACTTCAGCAGGTCGCCAATCGTGGAGTACAGGTTGCTCGCGCCGTAATGGTCGGAATGGGAGTCGCTGAGTCGCCAGCCCCCGCCGTCGCGGGAGGTGTAGCCCCAGGCGCGCCGGGGAAAGAGCTCGGTGTGCTCCTCGCGGAAGCGGGTGTCGGTCATGCCGAGCGGCTTGAAGATGCGCTCGTCGGTGAAGGCTCGCAGCGACTGACCGGAGACGCGCTTCACCACGGACGCCAGCAACGTGTACGCGGCATTGCCATACAGGACCTCCGTGCCCGGTTCGAAGTTCACGCCGCGTTGCCGGCTCAGCGCCCAGAGGATGTCTGCTTCGGTGGACACGTCATCACCGCGCCAGCCCGCCAGGTTCAGCAACTGTCCCTGCTCACGCAAGCCGTTGGTGTGATGCATCAGGTGCGCGAGCGTGATGGTCTTTCCGTACGCAGGCAGCTCCGGCACGTACTTGCGGATGTCGTCGTCCAGCGAGAGCTTGCCCTCCTGCGCCAGCATCCCAATCGAGAAGGCAGTGAACTGCTTGGAGATGGAGGCGATGGAGAAGACCGAACGCGGCGTGACCGCCGCGTCGTGCTCCAGGTCCGCCATGCCGTAGCCTCGCGCGTAGTCCAGCACGCCGTCGCGTGAGATGCCCACGGCGCAGCCGGGCTGGGTCTTGCTGCTCCACTGCGAGAAGAGGGCATCCACCTGCTTGTGGCGGCCCCTGGGCAGCGTGTCCGCGGCCAGGGCGGGGGCCCACGTGAGCGCGACGAACAGGAACGACGACACGAGCAGCTTGCGCGGCATGGAGCGATTCCAGGGCAGGAGGTGAACGGGGGCACCCTGCCTGTGCTGACGCCACGCTGGGGGAGTGTTCAGCCGGTGGGGACTGGCTCTCGGCGAACGGGCACATCCGTGCGGCGAACGGGCCGCACGGCCGAGGAGCATGCCCATCCATGCTCCCCGGCTGCGTCAACTCACGGGTGACAGGTCCTGTATTGCGCCACGGTGGAGGAGGTGCTTACCGAGCAATACAGTGACTTGCTGGACGTGTTTCCCCATTTGTCCTTGGCGGTGACGACGAACGGCAAGTCCGACTGGATGGAGCCGGTGCCCGGGATGTTCCACCACGCGGACCAGGGCGCCTGGGTGAGCGTGACGGAGAAGGTGGGTATCAGGACCTGCGCGAGGGTGATGGACTGGATGCCACGAGGGTCGCTCGCGGGCTCCGCGGAGATGAGGTAGGAGCGGCCCGAGCCATAGAGCGTGAGGTTGATGGTGGGTCCCGTGTTGTCCGCCGTCACCGTACGGGTCTCCGGCGAGCTGGAGACGCCGTTGATGTCCGTGCATTGGAACAGCAGCGAATAGTCACCGTCCGCGCGGCCCGTGGTGTCGACCACGAACTCATAGGGCGCGGTGGTGTCTGTCTGGGTGACGACGCCCCCCTCGCGCAGCTCCACGTGGTGCACGCCCTCCGTGTCCGTGCACTGCACGGTGAACTTCGGCTTCTTCGGCAGGGTGTCGTCCCGGGTGATGCCCGTGATGACCGGCGGGGTGAGGTCCTTGATGAACGCTGTCTGGAAGTTCGCCGTGTTGCCGCACGCGTCGCGAACGAGGGCCTGGAAGGTGTGCGTCCCCGCGGCCATCGCGTCCCCGAAGTCCAGCACGTAGGACGGGGTCGTGGGCTGCGCCACCAGCGTCCCGTCCACATACAGCGCATACGGATATTCGATGCCACAGCCATCCGCCGCGCTGACGGTCAGCCGCACCAGCGAGCCCGGCTGTGTCTTGGCGAAGCTCACCACCGGGGGCGTGGTGTCGAGCGGGGCCGCCCTGGACGTGGTGCCCTTGTTGCCGAAGGCGTCCGTCACCTCCACGGTGAGGTTGTGGGCCAGTGGATCCAGGGGCGTGTAGCTGGCCTGGTACGTCGTGGCTTCGTTCGTCCGCGTGGCGAAGACAAAGCCGTCCACCTTGAAGTCCACCCGCGCCACCGCGGAGATGTCCGTCACGGAGACATTCACCTGGAACGGCGACTCGGTCCCCGCCGCCACCGTCATCGTCACGATGGGCGGCGTGTTGTCCGCCTTCAAGGCGGCATGCTGGACGGCGGCGTTCATGTACGTGTCGTAGACCCGGATGAACACGTCATGGGTGCCATCCGTCCAGGTGGAGGTGTCCAGCTCCTGCTCGTACGGCGGCACGAAGATGCCGTACATGAACTGTCCGTCGGCGCCGAAGTCCACGGAGAGGATTCCGGAGGGGTCGCTCGGGGTGACGGAGTAGCGGGGCTGCTTCGGCGAACCGGAGCGGAGGAAGGAGAAGGTGGGCGCCTGCTTGTCCATCGCGACCGTCACCGTCTTCGTGGCCAGGTTCCCCCAGAAGTCCCATGCCTGCAGTTGGATGGAGTGATTGCCATGGGCCAGCGCGGCGCCCGGCAGGACCTGCGTGAACGTCCATCCGGACAGCGTCTTGATCTGCGTGCCGCCGTCCACCACCAGCCGGGGCGCGGTGGTGTACTGCCCCGGCACTTCGGCGTCGGTGATGGTGCCGGTGCATTCGATGTCCTGGTTCACCTGCCGGCAGCTCAGCGTCGTCTGCGGCGGCACCGAGTCCGGCGCGTAGCCGACGTTGACGGCCGCGAACGCGCGCGCCACGGTCTTCATCCGGTTGCCGTTCAGCACACCGTCCCGCGCGGTCGCCGCCGCGAGCGCCGCCTGGCGGGCCTGCAGGTAGTCCGAATCCAGCGGCATCAGCTGCACCGCCTGCCCCCAGATGCGCAGCGCTTCCGCGGGCCCCAGGCCGCTGAACCCTTCGGGGACCAGCCAGCAGTGCCACGGGCTTGAGGTCTGCGCGCTGCAACCATAGGCCAGCAGCAGGAACATCCGGCTCAGGGGGCCCCCGGAGTAGTGCTCGTCCGCCTGACCGATGGAGTCGAACCACTCCGGATACTGGGGCGCCAGGAGGCTGCGGGACGTGGTGCCCGTCTCCTCGCCCAGGGTGAGGTTCGAGGGCTTCACCGCCACCCCATCGATGTTCGTCGACGTCGACGACGTCCGCTTCGCGTCGCGCAGCAGCTCGGTGACGAAACCAAAGATGTCCCCCGTGCCCTCGTTCAGCCCGGCCCGCTCCGAATGCTCCGTTGGGACATCCGAGGGGTCGCCCGCCAGCTCCCGGCCGAAGAAGTCATGGGCCATCTCGTGGGCCACGATGTCGGTGGTCGTGAGCGAGGTCTTGAGATTTTCGCTGAGGGAGCGGTAGCCGAACCGGAGTGTCGGATTGCGCAGTCCGGGGAGATAGTAGGCGTTCTCTGCGTTGGCGTGCACCTGGACGTCGAAGGGTGTGCCGTCCCCCGTCGGGCCCGCGCGCCCCAGGAAGGTCTCGTAGACGGACCACGCCAGGCCCACGGCGTGGTAGGCGTCCACCGCCGCGGTCTCCCCGTTGGTTCCGAGCGTGCCTCCTCCGCTGTAGCGGAGCCCGTCACCCAGGATCAGGTCCGGGGTGTAATAGAGCTGCCAGGTGCCGCCCCGCCCCTGCGGGACAAAGGCGTAATAGTCATTGTTGTACACGTCCCGCAGCCGGGTGGCCCCGCCAAAGGTTTCGGAGAACACGGACATGTTGACCGCTCCCGCGAAGTAACCCGTGCCCCGGGCCTTCTTGAACGTCCCCTGCACGCCCGTGTGTTCGAGCGGATCCAGGCGCAGCACCTCTCCGCTGCGTGCATCCACCTGCGCGCTCCAGCGCCTCGACACGCCCCCGTCCGCGCCGAGCTTGAGCAGGTAGATGAGCCGCAGACCCGTCACCACCCGCTCGAAGTCCTCGGCGTTCCGGGGACCGGCGAAGCGCGGGGCGGCCACGTCCTTCCGGAGTTGGCGCACCTCCGTGGGCAGGAGCACGAGCTGCGCGGACTCCACCTTCGCGGAGGCGTCCTTCAGGGCCGCGAGCGCGGCGTCCCGGGCCTGGGCCTCGGTGAGCCGGGCCTTCGTCTCCACGGTCCCCGTGGGCTGGAACCGGGCGTTGGAGAAGAAGGTCTGGCCCAGCGCTGACTTCGCTTCCAGGCCCCAGACCGGCACGCCCCGGAAGTGGAGCGTCTGCCGCACCCCCTTCGCATCCGGTATCAGTGCGACATCCCGGAGGTCGAAGCCGCGCTCCGCGACCAGTTGCTCGGCCCGCGTCCGGGCCTGGGCCTGCGCGGGCTCCGGAGCGTCTTCCGACGATGTGGGACCACAACTGAGACACAACAAAACAAGGCTGCCCCGCAGCCAGGAACGCATTTGCATGGAACTCCCCCTCTGCTGGACTCGTGAAGACATCCAACACCTGTGATTGCATGAATTGCTGCTTTCATGCAATCCCACCCATGGCGAGGGGGGACCTGGCTACTTCTTGGCGCCGCGGCCCTTGAACAGCTTCTGACCCAGGGTGAAGAGCACCACCAGCAGGGCGCCGGCGCCCAGTCCCACCGCGGCGTTGAGCAGCATGGGGGTGAGCCCGCCCAGGACGCTGCCCACGCCCGGGACGCGCCCGGCCCACGCGGTGAGGGACTCCTCCGCGTGGTGCAGGCCGGAGATGCCGTGCACGAGGATGCCGCCGCCCACCAGGAACATGGCCGCGGTGCCCGCCACGGAGAGGAACTTCATCAGCCACGGCGCCGCGCGGAGGATTCCCCTGCCCAGGCCCTGCGCGAAGCCACTGCCCTTGCGGCTGAGGTACAGGCCCGCGTCGTCCAGCTTCACGATGCCCGCCACCAGCCCGTACACGCCCACCGTCATGATGAGGGCAATGCCCACCATCACCGAGACGCGGGTGGCGAAGTCCGCCGTCGCCACGGTGCCCAGCGTGATGGCGATGATCTCCGCGGAGAGGATGAAGTCCGTGCGCACCGCGCCCTTGATCTTGTCCTTCTCCAGGGCCACCCGGTCCAGGTTCGGGTCCTCCAGCGTCTTGCGCAGCTCGGCGTTGTGCGCCTCGTCCTCTTCCTTGCCGTGCAGGAGCTTGTGCGCCAGCTTCTCCGCGCCCTCGAAGCAGAGGAAGGCGCCGCCCACCATCAGGAGCGGCGTCACCAGCCAGGGCGCCAGCGCGCTGATGGCCAGCGCGGCCGGCACCAGGATGGCCTTGTTGACCAGCGAGCCCTTCGCCACCGCCCACACCACGGGCAGCTCGCGGTCCGCGTTCACGCCCGTCACCTGCTGCGCGTTGAGCGCCAGGTCGTCTCCCAGCACACCCGCCGTCTTCTTCGCCGCCACCTTCGTCAGGATGGAGACGTCATCCAGGATGGTGGCGATGTCGTCGATGAGCGCAATCAGGCTGCTGCCTGCCATGGATGTCTTCCGGGCTGGGGGGTGGGGACGTCACCCTGCTGCAGCGCGGATTAGCACAGCTGGACGAGCCGTGCTCCAGCGACGGCGGGTCACCCTCCCGGGTTCAGCTCCCACGGCAACACCGCGGTGAAGGTGGCGCCGCCGCCCTTCGTGGGCTCCAGGTGGATGCTCCCTCCGTGGGCCTCCGCGATGTGGCGGGCCATCCACAGCCCCAGCCCGAAGCCGCCGTGGTGCTGGGTAGGGACGGCGCGCTCGAAGCGCCCGAAGACGCGCTCCTGGTCCTCCGGCCCGATGCCCGCGCCATGGTCCCGCACCGCCAGGCTCACCCGGCCCTCCGCGCGCGCCACGGTGACCTCCACGGGCTTGCCCGGCCCGAACTTGAGGGCGTTGTCCACGAGGCTGTCCAGGAGCTGCTCCAGCCTCGCGCCGTCATAGCTCCCCACCACCGGCAGGGGCGCCTCCAGGGTGAGGACGCAGTCCGCGCGCAGGGCCTTCTCCCGCGACCGCGCCACGACCGTGGCCGCGAGCTCCGCCAGGTCGACCTCCCGGCGTGAGAGGTCCAGCGGTCCGGTGACGAACTCCGACACGTCGACCAGCTGCTCCACCAGTCGCGCCAGGCGCTGGAGGTGCCTCTGCGTCGTCCGCGCCTTGAGCCGCGTGGCTTCCGGGTTCGCGTCCGGAGCCTCGCTGTCCAGGCCTCGCACCAGGGACTGGATGCTGAGCGACAGGGCGCTCACGGGCGTGCGCAGCTCGTGGCTGGCGAGCCGCAGGAAGTCGTCCCGCGTCCGCACGGACTCGCGCAGCGAATCCTTCTCCACCTCGTTGCGGACCACCTCCCGGCGCACGCGAGCCATGTCCAGCTGGGTGCGCACCCGCACCAGCAGCTCGCGCGCGGAGAAGGGCTTCACCAGGTAGTCATCCGCGCCACTTCGCAGGCCCTCCACCGTGGCCTCGTCGCCCGCCCGCGCGGACAGCAGGATGATGGGGATGGCGCGCGTGCGTTCGTCGGCGCGCAGCTCCCGCACCAGGCCAAAGCCATCCAGCACCGGCATCATCACGTCGGAGAGGATGAGGTCCGGCGGCCGGACGCGCGCCTGCTCCAGCGCCTCCTGCCCGTTCCTGGCGGCCTCCACGTGCGGGAAGACGTGCTTGAGCAGACCCGTGACGTAGGCGCGCAGGTCGGCGTTGTCGTCCACCAGGAGGATGCGGGACCGCGCCAGCTCCGCGGAGACCTCTGGCGAGAGCGACGCGGCCGCGGGCGGCGACTCGATGTCCGTGGCGCTGACGTCCATGGACCAGCGGCGCGCCTCCTCCACGAAGGGGATGGCGCCCGTGGGGACCGGCCCTGGCCGGAAGGTGCGCTCGACGCGCTCCGGGGGCAGGTGGTCCGTCCCCCGCGGCAGCCGCAGGGTGAAGGTGGTGCCCCTTCCCAGCTGGCTCGTCACCGCGACGCTGCCTCCATGCAGCTTCATCAGCTCCTGCACCAGCGCGAGTCCGATGCCCGTCCCCTCGTGGCTGCGGCCCTGGGTGACGCGGACGCGGTAGAAGCGCTCGAAGACGCGCGGGAGCTCTTCCTCGGGGATGCCCACCCCCGTGTCCTCCACGCGAAGGACGGCCTGCGCGTCCTCCCACTGAAGGCGCACGCGGATCTCCCCGTGGTAGGTGTATTTCACCGCGTTGGAGATGAGGTTGAGGACAACCTTCTCCCACATCTCGGGGTCGACGTAGAGCGGCTCGGGCAGGGGCGGACAGTCCACCACCAGCCGCAGGCCCGCGCTCTCCACCGCGGACTGGAAGGCGCTCGCGAGGTTCGTGGTGAAGACAGACAGGTCCACGGGCACGTAGCGGGCCTGGGCCCTTCCCGCCTCCATCCGGGAGAAGTCGAGCAGGGTGTTGACCATCTTGTAGAGCCGCAAGGCATTGCGGCGCACCAGCTCCAGCGGCTCTCCCTCCAACGACTTCGGCGTCCTCGCCAGCGCGTCCTCGATGGGGCCGAGGATGAGCGTGAGCGGTGTCCGGAACTCGTGGCTGACATTGCTGAAGAACGCTGTCTTGGCCGCGTCCAGCCGGGCCAGCTCCTCCGCCCGCTGCTTCTCCTGCTCATAGGCGCGGGCGCTGGCGATGCTGGCGCTGAGCTGCCGCGCCAGCAGCTGCAGGAAGCCGCGGTACTCGTCGTCCAGCGCGCGCAGGGGGCTCAGGCCGGCCACGAGCACCGCCGTGGTCTCCGTCTCCACGCCCATGGACACCGGGAGGACGAGCGCTCGCGTCGTGGGCTCGGGCCAGGGCCCGCCGGGAAGGGGCCCGAAGCGCTGGAGCAGGTCCTCGAGCAGGACCTCCTGCCCCCACTGCGTGACGCTCGCGAGCGGCCAGGAGGACGTGTCGTCCAGCGCCAATGCGACAGGAGAGGCAGCCCCATCACGCTCCAGGCCCGCGCAGCTGACCAGGCGTGCCTGCTCCGCCTTGACGACATAGAGCAGCGCGAAGGGCACGTCGTACGCCGCCTGCGACAGCACCCCCTCCAGCGAGCGGAAGATGTCCTCGACCTTCTTGTCCAATGCCATCCGGATGGACAGCTCCCGGAGGATTCCCAGCCGGCGGTCACCCACCACCTGCCGGGTCGTCTCACTCGCGATGGCGAAGAGGCCGGCAATCTCTCCCGACTCGCCGATGGTCGGGTTGTAGGACCAGGTGAAGTAGGACTCCTCCCTCAGGCCACCGGGACGGCGCGCGAAGTTGACGTTCCCGTCTTCGATGTAGATGGGTTCGCCCGTGTCCTGGGCGCGCTTCATCAGTGGCCCCAGCTGTGCCCACTCCTCGACGAGCGCCTCGTTTCCGCGCGCGCCCAGCGTCTGGGGATGCTTCGCCCCCAGGATGGGCCGGAACGGGTCGTTGTAGAGCATGCGCAGCTCGGGGCCCCAGAAGAGGATGATGGGGTAGGGCGAGCGCAGCATCGTGCTGACGGAGGTCCGCAGGGACTGGGGCCAGTGCTCGAGCGGGCCGAGCGAATTGCTGGACCAGTCATGGGCCCGCATCAGGGCGCCCATCTCGCCGCCGTGCTGGATGAAGGCCTCCTCCCGGCCCTCGCGGTGAGGGGTGTCCTTCACCTCGGGGTCGCTGGGAGCTGGCGCGCGCGAGTAGGTCGAGGAACTCATCGAGCGCGTTCGTTATCACACGGCTCCGTGGCCGGGCGGAGCGTGTGGGAGGAAGGTTGACCCCTCGACGCAGGCCTTGGAGGGCAGGCGGCCGGCCATCCCGAGGGCGGCTACGTCCGGGAATTGCCCCGGCGGGCGGCGTCGACGCTCCAGATGCCGGAGCCGTGCGCGGCGATGTAGAAGAAGACGAAGCAGTAGAGCGCCGCGAGCTCGCCCTTGTTCAGCATGGGGTTGAGATTGCCCCCATTGGGGATGACGTGCCCCATGAAGAAGGCGAACGCCATGGTGCCGCTGGAGATGAACGCCGCGGGCCCGGCGAACAGCCCGAGCGCCACGAGCAGGCCGCCCAGGAACTCGATGCCTCCCGCGCCGTAGACGATGAAGGGCGGTGCTCCGGCGGGCATTCCGCCGAACATGCCGAAGACCTTCTGCATGCCGTGCAGCATGAACATCAGCCCCGCGGCGATGCGGAGCAGTGCGTAGATGCGTTCAGCGTGGGGCCGCAGGAATCCCATGGTGTTCTCCAAGCGTGTGCCGGGGGATGGAAGGTCCCGGCACGCGCCCGTGAACCATAATGGCGGGCCCGTGTCCACGCCGCGCACGGGCCCGGGGCGTCACTTGCTGCTCTGGACCACGGTCTCGTCGACGACGGTGAACGAGTCCACCGAGCCCGTCATCCCGATGTGCGTGAAGGCGCTGTAGGGATAGGCGCCGTCATCGAGCTGCTCCACGAACTCGATTTCATCGCCCATCACCTGCTTGCCGTCCTCCAGGGTCACCGTGAACGGGCCTTCCTGGAAGCGCACGCGCCAGATGCAGGCACCCACGCGGCCCGCGCCCGTGGTCACGCCGAACCCCTCCACGCCGAAGTACATGTCCGGGTGACGCTGGCGGTCCATGTACGCCCAGAGCTCCACGCTGCTCCACCGCCACCAGTTGTGCGGCAGCATCATGGCCGTCGGCTCGCCCTGGTAGCGCACGTTGACGACGTAGGCGGAGCCGCCGGGGCTCCCCGTGAATGTGGGCAGCAGCCGCATCCCTGCTTCGGGGTTGCTCGGATCCGGGGCCAGCGACAGCGTGCTGATGACCTGGTCCTCGTTCCGGCCGAAGTACTGCACGCCTTCGTGGCTGGCGCCGAAGTCCACGATGGACCGCTGCCGCCAGCTCTCGGCGCGACCCATGAGCCCCACGACGCCGTCCTGGCCCAGCTTGTTCAAGCCGGTGACCACCAGGCCCTTGTCGGTGGACTCCACCTTCGCGTTGCCCGTGGCGCAGTGGGTGATGCCATCGAAACGCTTCACACAGTCCTGCGAGGCCGCCATGACCTCCTGCGACGTGGAGGCGGCCTTGGCCTCCTCCTGCGTGGGCTCTCCCTGGCAGCCCGCGAACACTCCCATCAACGTGGCCGTCAGGAGCCGGCCCATGAACATGCCTGCGCGCGTCATTGACATCCATTCCTCCTCGGGGTGGACAGCGGAGGCCAGATGTCTGCAATGGACAGACCACGGCGCCCAGCCGAGACAGTCACTCGGATGGCAATGATTGTCGTGCGGCGGCTGTGACTGTTCAGGTCACAGGAAAGCTTGTTTTGTGGCGTTTGCGGTTATTTCCGACGCGTCCCGTCACGATTGACGCCCAGCTGGTTTCGCGCCGCGTCGATGGTTTCGAGCAACGCGATGCTGCGTTCGAGCGGATGCAGCGGTGACTCGGTGCGGCCTTCGGCGATGTGCAGCGCGACCGCGGCCGCCTGCCAGGCGAGACCCTCGCTGCCGTGGATGCCGGACGGGTCGGTCCAGCGCAGCCGCTGGTCCGACCTGGCGGCCTTCAGCGTGAAGCCGCCGGGGGTGAAGAAGCGCGAGTCGATCTGGAGGCGCGCGTGCGTCCCCGCGATGACGGCCTCCTGGGGTGTCTCCGCGAAGAGGGTGGTGTGCAGCAGCGCCTGCGCGCCCGTGGGGTAGGTGAGGACGAGGGCCGCCTGTCCGTCCACGCCTGTCTGGGTGAGGGTGCCCGTGGCGTGGATGTGCGGCGGTGGGCCGAGCACGAGGTGCGCGAGCCAGATGGGATAGATGCCGATGTCCAGCAGCGCGCCACCGCCGAGCGCGGGGTTGAAGACGCGGCCTTCGGGGTCGAAGTCGAAGCAGCCTCCGAAGTCCGCCATGACGAGCCGGATGTCGCCGAGCACGCCGTCGTGCAGCAGCCGTTCGAGGAGCAGGGTCTGCGGGAGGAAGCGCGACCACAGGGCCTCCATGGCGAAGACGCCCGCGGCGCGAGCGGCCTGGGCGATGTCGCGGGCCTCGGAGGCGTCGAGCGCGAGTGGCTTCTCCACGAGGACGTGCTTGCCGGCGGCGATGGCGAGCAATGCCTGTCGCTTGTGTTCGCTGTGGGGAGACGCGACGTAGACGATGTCGACGTCGGGGTCGGCGACGAGCTGCTCGTAGGACTCGTGGACGCGAGGGACGCCGTACTGCGCGGCAAAGCGCCCGGCGCGCTCGGGGTCACGCGAGGCCACCGCGTGGACGCGCTGGTCGGTGTGCCGGTGCAGGGCCCAGACGAAGCCCCCGGCGATCCGCCCCGGCGCGAGCACGCCCCAGCGCAGCACGCGCCCTCCGCGCAAGGGGATGGGTTCGACGTGGGGGAGGGTGGAGGGGAAGGCGCTCACGGACCCAACTCTAGCCGCGGGACGCCGGAGGCGGATGGAGTAGGGTGCGCGTCCGATGTCGCTCCCGCTCGTGCATATCTACTGCGATGGCGCCTGTTCGCCGAACCCCGGCCTGGGAGGGTGGGGTGCCATCCTCATCGCGACCGAACGCCAGGGCTACCGCAAGGAGCTCCAGGGCTCGGAGGCGGACTCCACCAACAACCGGATGGAGTTGACCGCGGCGCTCGTCGCGCTGAAGGCCCTGAAGATGCCGTGCCGCGTCCAGGTATTCACCGACTCGAAGTACGTGTGCAACGCCTTCGCGGAGAAGTGGCTGGACACGTGGCAGGGCAATGGCTGGCGCACGTCGGGCAAGAAGGCCGTGTCCAACGCGGACCTGTGGCGCGAGCTGCTGGAAGCCGTCCGCGGTCATGAGGTGACGTGGCACTGGGTGCGGGGCCACTCGGATGACGTGGAGAACAACCGCGCGGATGCGCTGGCCGTGGCGGCCCGGCTGGAGCTGGCGGCGCGGCTCGGACGGTAGGGGGCTACACGCGCCGGCGCAGGGGCTCCCGCGCGGAGAGCCACTTCGCGGGAATGGCTGACCGCCCCGCGCTCAGGGCGACGATTCCCCCCACCATGGCGCAGGTGGTGTCCCGGTCTCCGAAGCCGGCCACGGTGCACCAGAGGGCTTCCTCGAAGGAGTCGAGGTGCCTTGCCGCGCACCACACTGCGAAGGGCACGGTGTCCTCGGCGAGCACCTTCTGGCCGCTGCCCAGCGTGCGCGCCGCCGAGGAGGGGCTGGTGTCCCGCGGCCACGCCCGCGCCTTCTCCAGTCCCTGGCGCGTGGCTCCGGCGGGCGTGCAGTCCAGCACCGTGTCGAAGAGCTCCATCGCGGAGCCGCGCGTCTGGGGCCACTGGCAGGCCCACGCGGCGGCGACCGCGATGGCGATGGCACCCGCCTGTCCCTCCGGATGCATGTGCGTCACCTCCGCGGACGCGCGCGCTTCCGCTACCACCCGGCTCATGTCTCCCGCGAAGTACGCCCCCAGGGGCGCCACGCGCATGGCCGCGCCGTTACCCATGGAGCCCTGGCCCTCGAAGACCTCCGAGGAAACTTCACGCCACGGCAGCCCGAGTCCCAGCTTCCACAGGATGTCGTGCGCGGTCCCTCCATAGCCGCGGTTCTTGTCGCGGCGGTAGCGCTTCGCGAAGAGGAGTGCGAGCGCGTCCGGGTCGATGTGGCCGTGGTCCTCCAGCACCTGGACAACGGAAAGCGTCATCTCCGTGTCGTCGGTGTAGCCCCAGGGGGCTCGCGGAAGGAGCCGCTGCTCCACCCAGGGCTGCACGAGCTCGTGCGGGCCGAAGAACCGCTCGCCAAAGGCATCTCCCACGGACACGCCGTCCAGCGAAACGAGTGCACGGGCCATCCGTGCGGTGGTCTGTTCATTCCGGGCGTCGCTCATCGCAGTGCAGCAATGATAGTGCATTCGGCAGGGCCGCGCCTTCCGCCGTGTTGTCGAAGATGCACCACACCCGGCGACCGGCCTGCTCGTGGCCGGCAATCTCCACGGCCAGTGCCTCCAGGTACACCTGGGAATATTCGGAGTAATACATCTTCGGCGAGCCGTGCAGCCGGTAGTAGACGACCTCCGCGTCGGGGGGCTGGGGCGCGCTCACCGCGGGCGGATCCGCTCTCACGTAACGGATGCGTGCGTCGTCCAGCACCTGCCGGGCCTCGTCCGTGAACCAGGTCCGGTGCCGGGGCTCGCACACGACGTCCACCGCGGTCCGCTCCCGCAGGGACTGGAAGAACGCGCGGGCGGTTTCACGCTCGTGCTGGAGGCTGGGAGGCAGCTGCACCAACAGGCATCCCAGTTTGGCTTCCAGGTGGCCCGCCTCGCCCAGGAAGCGCTCCAGCGGCTCGCGTGCGTCGCGCAGGCGCAGTTCATGGGTGATGACCTTGGGGACCTTCACCGCGAAGCGGAACGTCTCTGGAACGCTGTCGCGCCAGCGGGCGTAGGTGCCGGGCCGGTGCGGCCGGTAGAAGGAGGAGTTGATCTCCACCGCTGGCAGGACGCGCGCGTAGCGCTCCAGGTGGGTTCCCGTCGTGGGGAAGTGTTCACCCACCGCGCTCGACAGGCTCCAGCCGGCACAGCCGACCCGGCAGCGCTCGTGAGAGGGGTTCGAAGGTCCGTGTCGCACCAGGAGAAGCCAGGCACGGGCCGGCACGATGCTCACCCTCACCCGCGCCAGAAGCGGCGCACCTGGGCGTCCGTGCGTTCCTGTTCAGCGAAGCGGACGAGGAGCGGCTCGGACATGGTTTCCGGCACGCGCAGCTGGGCGAGCATCGCGCGGACCTCGAACTTGCGCGTGAGGCCGAGCAGGGCCTCGCGCTCGGGCTGGGTGAGGCCGGGGTGCCAGCAGTCCGCGATGAGCACCACGCGGCGCTCGGTGCCCCGGTTCCAGGTCTCGTGCTCGAAGGAGTCGTGGAAGGTGAGCACGCGGCCCGGCTGCCAGTGCCGCGATTCCGAGCCCACGCGGATGCCGCAGCCCTCCGGCACCTTGATCCCCAGGTGCAGACGCATCCGGAAGCCGTCCCACGAGCAGTGCGGCGTCAGCGTGGTGCCGGGCGCGTGCGACGAGAACAGCACGTCCGCCAGCGGGAAGTCGGTGCACTCGCCGTCCAGTGACCGCACCGCGGCCGCCGTCTCCTCCATGGCGAGCTGGGGCCAGAAGAGACGGTCGGTGCGCTCGCCGCCGAAGTAGATGGGGTGCACGGACCAGTGGCCCGTGCCGACGATGCCGGAGTCGTAGTGCAGCAGGTCTGCGTTCTCCAGCCGCTCCATGTCTCGCGTCACCGCGGCCAGGCATCCCTCCAGCGCCTTCGCGGCCGGGGGCGGCGGGTCGCGCCACGGGTGCTCATCCAGTCCTGGGAACGGCGGGAAGATGGTGGGGGACTGGTCAGGCCTGGCGGGAGGCGCGGGCACCTGGCCCATGAGCATGTGCAGGTAGTGCTTCAGCCGCTCCAGCTCCGGCCCCGCGCCGAGGACCGCGTCGACGTAGCCGCCCTGCCGGGCCAGGTCGACGATGCGCTGGCGCACCTGCGCGGTGATTTCCTGCGGCGACGTCTGCGCGACCATGGTGCGTTGCCTCCGACTGGGGAGACGCAAGCCATAGCCCGGCGGCGAATGCAGCGTCCAGCGCGGCGGCTCCTGCGACAATGTCTCGCTGGAGTGCATGGACATCTCCGGACCCACGCTCGTGGACTGAGTGACGGCGGACCCATTCCAACGCCCCCGCGCGAGCGGACAGACTGTGCTCCTTCAAGTCCGAAGGGGGAGCTGTCCTTGAGTCTTTCGTCTGTCCGCCGTGCGCTGTTGCCGTGGGTGTTGTTCGTGTCCGCCTGCAAGGGTGAGGGCACCGTGGGGGCTCAAGGGCCTCAAGGGCTCCAGGGGGAAACGGGGCCCGCGGGAGCGCAGGGGCCGCGCGGTGACGTCGGGCCCGCGGGAGCCCAGGGTCTTCAGGGTGAAACGGGGGCCACGGGAGCGCAGGGGCCTCGCGGCGACGTCGGGCCCGCGGGCGCGCCGGGCGGCTCCGGGACGGACAGGCTGCTTGCCGCGCGCGTGCGGATCATCCCGCTGGAAGCCACCGCGCTGGAGTCCGGCGCCGCCCTCCGGGCCGCCGTGGAGGCGGCGCCTTCCGACGGTTCGCAGACGTGGGTGCTGAAGCTCGGCGCTGGCACCTACGACCTGGGGACGACGGGCCTGGTGCTGAAGCAGGGCGTGTTCCTGGAGGGCAGCGGCGTGGGCGTGTCTCGCATCACGTCCTCCACTGCCGGGGATGGCTCGGTGGTGGGCGCTTCCGGTGCGGGGCTGCGCCTGCTCTCCGTGAGCAACACGGGCGGTGGGACGCGGTCGGTGGCGATCTTCAACAGGGATGACGGCTTCGCGGTGAGCGAAGTCCGGGCGGAGGCGCTCGCGGGCCAATCCCTCACCTTTGGCGTGTACTACCAGTCCGCCAATGGCATCACGTTGTCGCGCGTCGAATCCCAAGCGTCGTCGGACCGGGGCCGGGTGATGGGGTTCGCGTTCGACCAGGTGGGCATCACGCTGGAGGACTCCAAGGCCGTCGTCCAGGGCACCGCGAGCGCGGTGGAGTCTGTGATTGGCGTGGGCGTGGCCGGAAACTTCGGCGTCCTGCGCCGCGTGTTCATCAATGCCAGCGCGACGAACGGCGCCCGGAGCTTCGGCGTGGAGGCGGCGGCCCAGGACGTGGACATCGTGGACTCGGAGGTCTTCAGCGGAGGCGCCACGCTGTCCGCGGCCCTGCACGCGGAGACGCCCGGAGTGTCCGTGCGCTCCAGCCGCCTGAAGGGGAACGGCACGGGGGCCTTCGGCATCTACGCGGACTTCCCGGCACCGACGCCCGGGGTCCGCATGGGCATCGACCAGTCCTCCATCGAAGGCTACGAAACGGCCGTGTACCTCAAGGCGGGGAGCACGGCGCGGCTGGGCCACGCGAAGCTCTACGGCAGGGTCTTCGTGGAGCAGGGCGCGAGCGCCTTGTGCCTGTTCACCTTCCAGACCGTGCAGCAGGACACCCTGCCCGTGGATTCCAACTGCCTGTGACGAGTCCCTGGAGGGGTGTATCCCGGCCCGCGAGGATGAAGAGACCGCCGTCCTCGCCGCGGAGTCCTGCTCGCGGCGAGGAGGCCGGCTGGCGACGGTCAGGCTGGCGTGGCCGCCGAAGGCACGGCGCAGCCGCTGTCGTCACAGACGGCGGAGGACTCCCGGGTCGCAGGCCGATGCACGCCGGACGCGGGCCCCCCCTGTACCTCGAGCAGCAAGGTCTGCAGCTCAGCGCCCAATTGCAGGTCGTCGTGCATCCCGAAGACCTGCCGGCGAAGACGTCCCTGCGCGTCGATGAGGACCGTCGTCGGCGTTCCCTGCATGGCGTACGCCCTCATGGTCCGTGGAATGAGGTCGCCGCCTTCGCCCGGTGCGTCCACGCCCACCGGGAACCTCACCCGGTACTCGTGGAGGAACGCCCGCAGGGACTCGAGCTTCATGGCTTCGTGGTGCTCGAAGACCGTGTGCAGCCCGACCACGACGAGCGGCGCGCCCGCGAAGAGTTCAGCGACGCGCTGGGCCTGGGGAATGCCCCGGGCGACGCAGCCCGGGCAGAGCATCTGGAAGGCGTGGAGGAGGATGACCTTGCCGCGGAGTCGCTCCAGGGTGAGCGGCTCTGGCGTATTGAGCCAGTCGGTGGTCCGCCAGGCCGGTGCGGGGCGCGGAGTCATCAGAAGTCCCCATCCTTGACGTAGGGATGGGCCCAGAGCGTCACCTGCAACAGGCAGGACTTCACCCACGCGGCATGCATCTTCTCGACGTCCTCCGAGGAGTGGCCTTGCTCGGCCAGGAAGGGGCGCAGGGTGAAGGTCACCGGGAAGATGAGCGCGAACAGGTTGCGGAAGGGCACGAGGTCCGTCGAAGGGGCTCCGTCGGTCTTGTTCTTCCGGGCCCGGTGATGGCGCAGGCCAATCTCGTGCTGGTAGTCGAGCCAGGCCTGGTCGTACCGGGCGCTCGACGTATCGAGGATCCACTGGGCGAAGCGCTTGCGGACGGAGGTGAGGTAGTCACCCAGGGGCTTGCCGTCTGTCTTTCCGCTGAACGAGGCGAGCAGGTGCGGCTGACTCCCGACAAACCCATACCAGACGTCGAGGATGGCCTCGGTCCGCCCCTTCACGATGTCATGCGACATGCGGAGGGCCTTCACGTCCTCTTCGCCGAACAGGACGCTGGCCTTCATCTGTTCGAAGTCGTTGAGGGATACCGGCGAGCGCGAAACGGACGCGGTGCCGTGGGTATAGCCGGGGATGTTGCTCATGGTGCCTTCTCCTTCAGGGAGCAGAGCTCCGCCGTTGCCGTCGGCCGGAGTGGCCGCGGAAAGCCGTGTTCATTCGTGTCCGAGACGCAGGGACGTCAGCCGCGACGCATGAACTGCGCCCAGACCTCGCGTCGCGCGGACTCCGCCGCGAGCTCGTGTTCCGGGCAGTCGAGGCGCAGTTGCTCACTCGACAGGGGCGCGTCCACGAAGGCGCAGTGGTGCGGAGACGCACCCGGGCGCACGTTCGGACGGAAGTGCGTGCAGGTCACGCACATGCCCGTGACCGGGACGAGCGCCTGCTCCTGAAGCATCCGGATCATCTTGACGATGCCGGCGAAGAAAGCGCGCTGTTCCTCAGGGGAGAGGTCCGCGACCGCGTCCGCCATGAACTCCGGCCAGGAACGCGCGCGGGCCCCGAGTGATGCGCCCGTGGCCGTGGGGGTCAGGAGGCTGGCGCGGGGGTGCCTCGGGTCCGCGGAGCGGGTGACAAGCGCCTTCTCGACGAGGACGCGGACGGAGTCGCTGATGGTGGGAAGCGTCACGCCGAGGCGCTCGCTCAACTCCTTGCCGGTGAGCGGGCCGTTCGCGACCAGCGTGGCGAGAATCTGTCCCTGCGTGGCGGACAGGCCCGCTCCATTCGCCTGCTGCCACGACTGCTGCTTCATCGCGAGCCCGATCTTGTGGAGCCCTGTCGCGATGCGCGCGGCGATGGGTTCGCTGTTCTCGTCGAAGTATCCCGGTCGCTTCCCAGTCATGCATTCGATGTAAGTTAGGACTCCTAAGTTGTCAAGGCGACCGGGCGGAGCGTTCGTGTCCTTCCCGTGGGCGTGTGGCAGAGTCCCCCCGCTTTGCATCCCTTCGCGTTCACCCGCCGGTTCCGGGCCTGGCACCTCGTGCTCGGAGCCTTGTTCATCTACACCGTGGTCTGCGTCTGGAGCGCCTTCCGGGGTGGGGTGTTCGCGTTCCACGACCTCGCGCTCCTGAACGACCTGTTCTCGAACGCGGTGCACCGGGGCCGGCCCTTCTGGGTGACGGACGGGGGCTTCAACCACCTCACGGTGCACTTCACTCCGACGCTGCTGTTGCTCACGCCGCTGTTCCTGCTCAGCGACTCGCAGTTCCTGTTCATCCTGTTGGGGCTGGTGGCGCTGTACGCGGCGGTCGCGCTCCAGGTCTGGTTCTTCGAGCGCATGGTCGAGGAGCAGGAGCTGCTTCCCGCCGCCTGGAGGCCGTGGGCCTCCGCCGCCTTCACGCTGTACCTGGCGCTCAATCCGTTCGTGAAGACGGTCGCGCTCTCCGCGCACTTCGAGGTGTTCTTCCAGCTGGGCTCCACGGCGGTGCTCGTGATGCTCCTGCGAGGAGTGCGGATGCGGTGGATCGTGCCCACGGCGCTGCTTGCGTTGGGCGTGCGTCCGGATGGAGGCCTGTTCCTCGCGTTCCAGTCGGCGGCATTGCTGCTGCTGCCGGCCGTGGCCCGTCCACCACGTGCGGTGCTCACGCGCAGGGCGCTCGGGGTGTCCGCGTTGGCTTTTGGCTACCTCGCGCTTTGTGTCGCGGTGGTGCTGCCGGCGCTCGGGACGCCTTCGGGCACGCGGTTCTGGTCGCACTACGGCAGCACGTGGGGGCAGGTCGCCTTCACCGCGCTGGGCGACCCCGGCAGGGTGGTGCACGACGTGGCCACCAGTGGGCTGGTGGTCTTCCAGCGAAGCTTCTGGTGGCTCCAACTGCTCTCGCCCGCGGCAACGCTGGTCAGCACGATTCCGGGCACCTTCTTCTTCATGGCGGACGCGCCGGACAAGCGCCTCCTCTGGTTCTACAACTCCGCCTTCCTGCTACCCGGGCTGGGCGTGTGCGCGGCGGCTGGCTTCGGGTGGCTCGCGGAGGTGTGGAAGGGCGTGCTCGCGCGCGGGCGGGTCCCTGCCTGGACCGCGACGGTGCCGGCGCTGCTGCTCGCCGTGCTCGCGATTCTCCAGGTCGCGCGCTTCGACCGGACCATCGGGTCTCCGCCGCTGCGTCCCATGCCACCGGTGGATGGTGACTTCCGCCAGGCGTTCGCGCGTCAGGTCCAGACGTGTGCCTCACGGCGTGCGGTGGCCACGGACTTCCGCTCCATCGTCTTCGTGCCCAACGGCTACGACCGCTTCCTCCTGCACCACTATGAGCGGGCGCAGGTCGTGCTCGTGCCTCCGCGCGTGGACACGCTCCTCCTGGGCGCGGCCTCACGAGAGGCGTTGCTCGACACGCTCCAGGGGGATTCCCGGTTCGAGGAAGTGGCGGACCCGGGACCTGTCCGCGTCTTCGTCCGGAAGGATGCGCGCGGCTGCGGTTCGTAATGCGGTTCGTGGAAAGGTGATGACGGGGGCCATGACGCTTCGGACCGCGCTCGCCTTCAGTTCCTCCCGCCTCCGCAGCAGGCGCGGTGGACGGAGGGGGCACATCCGAGGTCCAATCACGGCCGTCATGACCCCAGACGAAGTGCAGAGAACCTTGGCGGACTCGGAGCTGGTGCCGTGCGCGGAGTTGTCACTCGCGGACGCCCGGAGAATGGTGGAGGGCTTCCTGGACGCGGACGTCCCCGCCCTCGTCCACCGTGAGGCGTGCGGCAAGGTCGGCTGCTCTCCGAAGTTCCAGGTGCTGGTGCGGCCCGAGGATGGGCCCCGGGTGGCCGCCCTGCTCCAGCAGGGATGGCTGGAGACGGTGCGCCGCGAGGGTCTGATGCCAGAGGGTGTGGCTCCCCGCCTGATGCCCTCCGCCTCGTCAGAAGCCACCGAGGAAGAGGGAGAGCCTCCCTGCCCGGCCTGCGGAACGGCCGCCCCTCTGGTGGCGGGCGCCTGCAGCGACTGCGGCCTCCAACTCGAGTAGGCGTCAGACGGCTCGGGCGTGTGCCGGGGGCGGGATTCGAACCCGCAACCTCCGCGTTTTGAGCGCGGCGCCTCTACCTGATTGGGCCAACCCGGCGTGAGCTGTCTTGGCTGTGAAGTCGGGATGACTGGATTCGAACCAGCGACCTTGCGCGCCCGAGGCGCACGCTCTTGACCAGACTGAGCTACATCCCGATGGGTTTGAGTCCTCGAGGGAGGACCCGGACATGACTGAGGCCGGGTCCCCCCTCGGGAGCCCGGCCTCTGTCCATGCCCGTCCCGGTGTTACCGGGTGGCGGCGTGGGTCAGGTGCCGGGCGGACAGCCGTGGAACGAGGCGATGGCCAGTTCCAAGCTGTCTGGAGTGGGCTCCATGTCGGTGGGGCGGTTGGGGTTCGGCTCGTCGCGCTTCGTCATGGGCATCACACTCCTTTCTCGGGGATGAGGGACGCGGCGGAAAATCAGTCCTGACAGAGCTGCTTCCGCCAGTTGCGCTTCTCGATGCACCGGACGTTGTCCACGTCCGCGAGCGTCTTCAGATACCGGCCCAGGTCGAGCAGCTCCGTGTCGTGCGCCTCGCCCTCGTATTCGCGGACGTAGATGGCGTTGCCGTGGTTGTGGATGCACTTGGCCGGCGTGTCATCGACAATCAGGACGCGCTCCAGTTGGTAGCCCCGCCGCTTCAACTTGCGCAGCTTCTTGACCCAGCCGTAGTGCGCATCCGGATCGAGAAACCCATCCCGCTGGACGCCGGCCCGGTCGAACCCATACGTGCAGCGGCTCCGCCCCCAGACGAAGTCCAGCTCGAGCTCCGGCGGGACCATCCGCTTCACGAGCTCCGCCACGTACTTGTCAGCCCCCGCCGACCAGATGGCGAGCCGGAAGCGGGAGGCGCACTCCCGCAGGAAGGGCTCCAGGTGCGGACGCACGTGGACGAAGTAGCCCAGGGCCTGGAAGTCCGCCTCCCGGGCCAGGGGCTTCTCGCTTGCGTGGACCAGGGTCTCATCCAGGTCCAGGATCAACAGGATGCGGTCCGTGGGCGCCGTCACCGGTGGGTCTCCCTCCCGGTGATGACGCCGCACGGCTCCGGGAAATGACGACGCGGTGTCATTTCACGCCGCCTTGAGGGGTGGCTCAATACCCTGCCAGCCCCCTCTCATTCCGAAAACTCCAATTTCTATCATGCTCCTCAGAGATGGGTGGGGCTGTTCAGTTCCAGGTGGCCAATGACCCGGTCCAGTGCCCTGCGGGCGAATCGTGCTCATGCCAGGACGCCCCGTGTCCTGGAGAAGCGACTGCGTCCAACCTGAAGAGTTTCTGATTTGTCTAGAATTGACTGGGACCCAGGAGGTTCTGGTTTGAGGTGAATGATTGGAAGACAGTTTGTTCGGGTTGAGGTGAAGTTTTGGCTAAGCCAAGGCCCGCCGACGCCCAGTCGCAGCCCAAGGTCGTTTCAACCGGGAGTTGAATGCCAATGCTGAATGCCGCGAACAAGAAGGCGCCGATCTTCGGTCTTCAATACATCGAAGAAGAGGAGGCGACCCTGATGGATGTTGTTGGCTGCCAGGGTGTCGTGGGGATGGCGCAGGAAGCTGCCCCCAAGCTGGCTATCACCATTCGTTCTTGCGGTGATATTGACGCGGATGGGGAAGAGGAGCTCGAGCCCTAGCTCCACGGTTGTCCGGTGCCGTTCCTGCCTTTGGAACGGCGCCATTGACTCGGAAATCCCGCCTCAATGCGTACACCTGAAATCCGCCCGTGCGCCTCATGATCCTCATCCTCAGTCATTTCGCGCAAGACATTACTGTGGTTCGCCTCACGCGAGTCCTACAGGACCAAGGGCAAGAGTTTCTGGTCCTTGACCCAACGGCAATGGGGCGTGAGGTGTCGCTAGCTCTCGATGGGCAAGGTCCTTCTTGCATCCTGCGAGTGGGTGGACGCACCTTCGAGCTGTCCCAGCTGAAGTCCGCGTGGCTCTGGCGATCCTGGCAGCGGTTTCATGACGAGCCAGGACTCACGGAACTGGCGGCACGTCCTGCCGACTGGAATTTCTTCCGCGCTGAATGGCGCTCCTTCCACAAGTCCCTGGTCCTCGCGCTCAAATACAGCAATACATTCTGCGTGAACCCTGCGCCAATGGGCGGAGCCGCCGAGGAGAAGTGCGGCCAGCTCCTGGTCGCGGCTCAATGCGGGCTGCGCATTCCTCGTTCGCTCTACACTGCGAAACTATCGCTGGCCAGGGAGTTCATTCATTCCCAGGGGGGAAAGGGGATCTACAAACCGTTCACCAGTTATGTCGATTTGAAAGACGTGCACGACCTCGCCTCCGCGCGCGTCGCACGCCTCTATACCAACCGCGTTCAGGAGGAGGACCTCGAGGAACGGGATGGGCTCATCCCCTCTCCGGGAATCTTCCAGCCCTACGTTGAAAAGTCCCTGGAACTCCGGATCGTGGTCGTTGGAGAAAAGGTGTTCGCGTGCGCCATTCACTCCCAACAGAACGAACGTGGACGCAGCGACTGGCGCCGTGCTGTGAATCAATCCGTCCAATATGAGCCCTACTCCCTGCCTGCTGAGATTGAAGAGAAGCTCCTTCTTTTGATGCGACGACTTCAGTTGGTCTTTGGGAGCGTCGACATGATTGTGACGCCTGAGGGGGAGTACGTTTTTCTGGAAGTGAATCCAGCAGGTCAGTTTGACTGGATCGCCCACTTTGGACGACTGCCCATCTACGAATGTCTTGCGGCGATGCTGGTTGCAGGCCGCACCAACTATACGGTTCCAGCTGCCCATGCTGCATAGGTGGAGAGTCTACAGGCGGCTTCCCTGGGTCCGCATCGCGGACGGACGGGACTGTGGTGCAGCGGCGTTTGCCTCCCTGGCTGCCTACCACGGGCATCATCTGTCGCTGGAGCAGGCACGCGTCCTGGTGGGAACTGACCGGGATGGCACCTCATTGGCGGGCTTGCGCGACGGTGGCCGTTCTATTGGTCTGGAGGCGCGCCCCGCGAGGGCTGACTACGAGAGCCTCCACCAGCTCGTGCTTCCCGCGATTCTTCACCTCAACGAGCGGGAGGGGCATTTCGTGGTCTTGCGCTCCTGGAGCTCCGCAGAGGTCGAAGTGCTCGACCCCAATCGGGGATTGCGGCGGATGACCCGCGCGCAGGTCGAATCCACTTGGAGTGGGTTCGTGGTCGAGTACCTGAAAACCGCTTCCTTCCAGCCACGAGCGCCAGACTTCAAGCCCTTTGCCGCAAGCCTGAATCTAATTCGTCCGTATCTCATCCCACTGGGACTTGGGCTCGGGCTGATGCTTCTGGGGACCGCGTTAGGCTGGCTGGCGTCCTTCTTCCTTCGGACGTTGCTCGATGATTTGCTACCGCGCAAGGAGCACGGGCAACTGGCTCTCTTCGGTGGCGCACTGGTCGCAGCCAGCGTGCTGCAGGGCGGCCTGCAGTTGCAGCGATTGTGGCTGTCGGCTGGCGTGGGAAGACGGATTCACGAAGCCTATGGTGCGCGCTATCTGAGCCACCTCTTGGAGCTTCCGCTGCAGGTGTTCGATACGCGCTCGGTGTCCTCCCTGGTCATGCGCGTCGGCCAGGTGGAGAACATCCAGTTGTCGATGAGCGAGATGGCTTTGACCCTTCTCAATGATGTGCTCATGTTTTCGCTGGCGCTGGGGGTTATTTTCTTCCATGACCCGGGCTCGGCGTTGATCGCTCTCGCCGCGGTCCCGTTGGTTCTCTTGGGCGTAGGGTTGTTCAGCAACGTCGTGCATGAAGCTCAGCTGGATGCCATCAGTCGCAGTGATGAGCTTGCCAGCCAGCTTGTTGGCGTCTTCGAGGGTTTGAGAATCATTCGCGCTGCCTCCGCCGAGGGGCGCTTCCGGAAGTTGCTGATGGAACGGTTCTCGGAACTCGTGTCGGCACGATATCGGAGTCGACGGGCTCTGGTCTTGCCGTCGGTATGGGGATTCATGACGGGGTCCATGGTCGTGGGGACCGTCCTCTGGCATGGAGGCTCGCGCGTCTTGCAGGGCCACATGACTGCTGGCGAACTGCTGGTCATCTTCGGGTTGATGGTTTTCTATCTCAATCCCGTCCAGCGTTTCCCGTCAATGATGGCCAATCTTCGGGGGACGCTCATCTCTCTGCGCCGACTGGAGGAGATCCTGGCGCTGCGAATAGAGCGCGATAGGACTCGAACGCCCCCCGTGCCCCAGGTAGACGTCAATGGACGCGTTGTGTTCAAGGGCGTGACGTTCGGCTACAAGGCGCGTCGGCCCGTGCTCAAGAACGTGTCGTTCACGATCGAGCCAGGCGAAACCGTGGCGATTGTCGGAGAGACGGGTTCTGGCAAGAGTTCGCTGGTGAATCTGCTCGTCGGGCTCTATTTGCCCGAGCAAGGTGATGTCTTCATTGGTCAACACAGCACGCGTGACATCGACCCGCAGGAGCTGCGGCGTCACATGAGTGCCGTGTTTCAGGGCCCTCAGCTTTTCCAACAGTCCATCCGGGACAACCTCACCATGTTGGAGGAGGGGGTGTCGGATGAGCAGGTGGCCCGCGCCGCACGTCTGGCTAACGCATCAGGGTTCATCGAGGCTTTGCCTCAGGGCTACAGGACCCAGGTCTCCACCGGGGGGGACAACTTCTCCACGGGTCAAGCGCAGCGGCTGGGGCTTGCCAGGGCGCTGTTGAAGTCAGCTCCCATCCTTGTGCTCGACGAAGCAACGAGCAATCTCGACAGTGCCACGGAGTTGGCCATTCTCCAGGCGCTTGAGGAGGATCGGCAGGGGCGCACGACCATCGTCATCGCTCACCGCCTGAGCACGGTCATCCGAGCGGACCGTATTCTGGTCATCCATCAAGGAGAGTTGGTTGAGATGGGGACGCACGATGCGCTGATTCAGGCGCAAGGCAGGTATGCGCGACTGTTTGGCATCCAGACCCAGCCCGCCCCGGAACTCAGTCGTGCGGTGGGGAGTGGGTGATGAAGTGTTGATGTTATCTTGCCGAAAGGGTGCGTGATGAAAATGGCATTGACCTCGTTCTTCTCCCGAGTCCTGGTTCTGCTGACGGTGTTCACGATGAGCCCGGCATTCGCCGAGGAGACGAATGCCTCCGCGGCCGCGCCGATAGAGTCAGGAGATGAGACCTGTTCCGTCTGCGGACCTGCGCCCTGCTGCGTGATTCTCTGGACTGCGTGGTGTGGGTGCCCGTTCGGAGACAAGGGTGATCGTCTGGAGAGCCGTGTTGACGATGGCCTGAGTGAACGTGCAGAGGAAATGCTCTTGGCGTGTCGCCCTCAGGGCCGGGGCCAGACCTCTTCTGACTCCGTTGCGGACTGAAGCGAGTGGACGGACGTCAATCCGCCCCTCGTTGCTGTCCGTGAGGGTGTCACCAGTCCTGTCGGCATGGAGCCCTCGGCGTCACTGCACGCCGGGCGCTCGGAATACCTGGCCGTTGCGGCCTTCCAGCACGAGGCTGGCCTCGTCCGTGCTGCCCACGCGCAGCTCCACGCGGGCCTGGCCGCGACGGTCCACCAGGAGCAGGCCAGGCGAGCCCTCTTCATCCGCGCCCAGGATGGCGCGGGGGCGTCCCGTCACGTCCGCCAGCTCCAGTCGCGACGAGCCGTCCACCTGGAGCCCCACGGAGAACAGCTCCGCGCCCCCGGACTTGGACAGCGTCAGTCGCGGCGCCTCGTCGGAGAACACCATCAGCTCCGCCAGCGACTCGCCTTCCGCCGTGGAGAAGCGCAGCCGGGGCGAGTCGTCCTCGCCCACACCCAGCAGTGCCCGGGGACGGCCTTCGCTGTCGTTCAGCACCAGCGACGCGCCGCCGTGGCGGTTCGCTTCCAGGCTGGCCCGTGTGCGGCCCCTGGCGTCCTTGAGCACCAGCCGGGATGCGACCAGCTCTCCCGGATGCTCCTGCGTCGCTTCGTCACGCAGGGCCGCGCTTCCCAGTCCCACCCCGGCCAGCACGAAGGCCGCGAGGGTGAGGCCCTGCCATCGTCGGAGCCGGCCTTCCAGCCGCTCCATGCGCGCGTCCAGTGAGTCCATCCCGGCGTCGCCTCCTGTCCCACCCTGGTGGGACGGCAGGAGGCTAGCAGAGGCCGGCGGGCCTCCGCTCAGCGGGGCAGGAAGAGGAGCAGGAACGTGGGCAGCGAGGCGACAAGAATGCCCGCGCAGAGTGTGAGCACCATCTGGAGGAAGAAGAGGTCCTCCAGCGTCTCCTCCAACACTCCCTCCAATCGATCGATGGCCAACATCTCCAGCTCCCGCACGGCGGAAGGCACGTCCGACGACGTCAGCACCGCGCGCAGGGCGATGAGCCCCAGCACCCGGCGGGACTGGTCCATGAGGAAGCCCTCCAGCCATCCGGCGCGGGAGGCCGCGGATTCGCGCTCCTCCTCGGGCTCCCGCATGCGCTCCGCCACCGACTCCTCGATGGCCCGGGTGAGCTCCGCGCGGCTGGGCGTGCTGGCCCCGCGCAACCGTCGGGCGACCTGCATCGTCGCGGGCTTGAGGATGGCGTACGCATAGCCCATCAGCCCTCGCGCCCGGACCTCGCTCGCGAGCCGTGAGCTGACCCCGTGGAGCATCCAGACGTAGCCCCCAGCCAGAGCCAGGGGCAGGGGTGTGAGCACGAAGCTCAGGTAGTTCAGCCAGGAGGGCGTTGGTGTCGCGCCCGTCCAACGCGGCGCGAGCACGAAGACGCCTGCCAGCACCAGGCCGAAGCACCCGAAGAGGAGGAAGCCCTTCAGCGCGCCCATCACGCCGGAGCCCAGCAGCGCGGGCACCATCGAGAGGAGGCTCCGCAAGCCCGCGCGGGCCATGCCTCCCATGGACTCACGCGGAGGCACTTCGAGCGGCGCCGCGTCCCGTTGCTTCAATGCCGCGTGGCTCATGACGAGCGCTCCAGCTCGGCGGCAGCCCACCGGTCCACCTGTTCCGCGGAGGGTGGCGATACCGGCTCGCTGGCTTTCAGCTCGCGCCGGCGCCGCCACCACATCAGGAGCGCGGCTGCTCCGAAGAGCACGCCCCCCACGGCCAGCCGGGGCAGCAGCCACGGAATGGGTCCGGACCGGGAGCTCTGGCGCTCCTTCCACCACGCGGTGCCGGTCCCAATCAGCGCGAGCACGCCCGGAATGGCGGTCATGCGCCACAGCGTCCCGCTGTCAGGGCCCGGCACGAGCGCCAGCAGCCCGAGGAACACCGTCGTGGTCCACAGCAGGATGCGGCCCAGCCGGAAGTTCGTCAGCCCCACCAGCACCGCCGCGACGGGCTTCGAGCCCTCACCACTCATGTTGCGTCCCCATGGGAGCGTCATCCTAAGCCATCCGGGGTAAATCTTTGCCTACCCAACGAGTGCGGGCAGAGGAGATGAGACGTCGGAAGCCTCCTGGGCGGCCCAACTGCGCCAGGAGGTGGACGGCAGCAGCGTAGAAGTCCTCCCGCCGCTTCGTCAGCATGCGGCTGAAGTAC
>NZ_RAWF01000794.1:0-243 GCF_003612075.1 Corallococcus sp. CA041A | reverse complement strand
GGACGAAGGCCGCGGGCACCATGTACTCGGGCAGGTGCTGCTTGAGGTGCGCGCGCAGGGCCGTGACATCAAGGGCGTCGCCGACGACATAGGCCACCAACCGCTTGTCGCCCGGGGCATCCTCGCGCGCGAGGACGACGGCGTCCTTCACGGAGGGGGCTGCGCGTAGGGCGTTCTCGACTTCGCCCAGCTCGATGCGGAAGCCGCGCACCTTCACCTGCGCGTCGATGCGGCCGACGAAGT
>NZ_RAWF01000793.1:0-249 GCF_003612075.1 Corallococcus sp. CA041A | reverse complement strand
CGAAGACGGACAGGGGTGAGGGCAGGCCCGGAGCGCTGGCGACAGGGGAGCGCGAGGAGCTCTCCCGGCTGCGCAAGGAGAACCGGGAGCTGCGGCTGGAGCGAGAAATCCTAAAAAATGCGGCGGCCTTCTTCGCGAAGGAGATGAAATGAAGTTCGCCTTCATCGACGCGAAGAAGGCCCTCTTCCCGGTAGCCTCCCTCTGCCGTCATCTGGAGGTTTCTCGCAGTGGCTACTACGCCTGGGCGAA
>NZ_RAWF01000792.1:0-250 GCF_003612075.1 Corallococcus sp. CA041A | reverse complement strand
GTTCTACAACCGGAAGCGGCGCCACTCCGCCCTGGGCTACGTCAGCCCAGTGGAATACGAGCGGAGGGCCGCAACCAAGAGGCTGGCAGCGTAGTCAACCTGTCCACCGAACCGGAGCAGGCCCACTTCGCGGTGGTCCTTGTTCGGTCGGCCCCGCGCGGGTTTCTGGGGCGGCAGCAGTCCTGCCAGCCGCTCCCATTGGGCGTCCGTCAGCTCTCCTCGGCTCATGCCCTCCTAACACCCGGCTCCA
>NZ_RAWF01000791.1:0-251 GCF_003612075.1 Corallococcus sp. CA041A | reverse complement strand
CATTGACGCCGCCGCACAACCACCAATACGCAACGTCCGTACGCAGCCTCGCCGCAATGGCGTGAGCGCTGGAGAGGCCCTCCATCTGCCCGTACACCCACAGCGCTAGCAACAGCCTCGGGTCCACCGCCGCACGACCCGCGTGATGGGGACGCGCACGGATAGCGCGCTCGAAGTCCGACATGTCCAGCGCTTCGACAGCCGCCCATACAGCGCGCACTGGATGCTCTCGGTCAACCAACTGCTCGTAG
>NZ_RAWF01000790.1:0-251 GCF_003612075.1 Corallococcus sp. CA041A | reverse complement strand
GCATGCTGACGGCGGACCGTGACGCCTTCTATGATGAGGCCGTTCTCCTGCTGCGCCGCGTCCGCAGGCGCGGCAGGCTCCCCATCTGGGCCAACACCCCTGAACGGAATTAGTCGGGATGGCTTAGGGGGTGTCCCTAATTGAGCCACATCCGAGTGCAGGCGAGGTGGATGAGGGCAAGGTAGTTGCGGGCTGTCTTCTCATATCGAGTCGCGAGGCGGCGGAAGCGCTTGAGGCCATGGAAGAACCGC
>NZ_RAWF01000789.1:0-253 GCF_003612075.1 Corallococcus sp. CA041A | reverse complement strand
GAGGTGGAGCAGTGCCTGGCCCGGCGCTGGAGCCCCCAGCAGATTGCCGCCAGACTGCGCTCGGACTTCCCCGAGCAGCCCCACATGCGCGTGTCTCACGAAACCATTTACCGCTCGCTCTTCGTGCGGGTCTGGATCCGATCCTGAGCGAGGGATGAGCTGACAGGCCATCGAGCGGCCGTGAGCCTGCGCATCGGCACGATGGAAGGCGTCTGGTGGGTTACCTCGATGGAGGTGGCAAGATGCCGAAGGT
>NZ_RAWF01000788.1:0-254 GCF_003612075.1 Corallococcus sp. CA041A | reverse complement strand
CGCACGGGCCTCCAGTGCCTGGACACCTTCCTGGCGCCACCTCCGACGCCACGCGTACACGGCCCGGGGAGTGACACCCAATGTTCTGCCCACCTGGGTGGCGCTCTGCCCTTCGGCAGACAACAGGTGTACCGCACCGGATTGTTGAGACACCAGGTTGGTCGTAATCAGGCCGCTTGCTTCTGCATCAGTTCCCGCCGGGCCTGACTCGGCGAGAGGAAGTGGTGACGCTCCAGCAACCAGTGCTCGTTGTA
>NZ_RAWF01000787.1:0-254 GCF_003612075.1 Corallococcus sp. CA041A | reverse complement strand
GCCGAATCTCCAGCCTGTCCTCACCCGTCAGCCTTGCTGCTTTCCCTCGGCCTCGCACCCTGTGCCTCCCATCAAGCAGGGTGCCATGGTGAGCACCCACGTGGTGCGTTCACCGCTTGAGACCGCCCCCGGTTCCGTGGACACCCGAGATGTGATGGAAGGAGCACGGGATGTCCGCGAACGAGGAGAAGTCGAAGAAGGCCCGTCGGCCGCGCCGAGAGTTCTCGGTCGAGTACAAGGCCCAAGCGGTGAAG
>NZ_RAWF01000078.1:0-35863 GCF_003612075.1 Corallococcus sp. CA041A | reverse complement strand
GGGGGCCCCTGCCCGCCGCCAAAGCCCGCTGCCACAGCCGTCCGGGGGCCGGGCGGGCGTGACCAGTTCCCATCAGCCGGCCGCCCATGGTGCTTTCCGGGCGGGGGGCGCCGGAAGAGAATGGCCCCTTCCGACTGTTCCGCGGGGTCCATGAAGGCTGGCGGCACGACCAGGGTGTGGGTACGCAGGGGCCTGGGGCTGCTCGGGCTGGCCCTGGCCGTCCTGCTGGGTCTGTCCCACTTCGTGCGCCTGCGCTACCAGGGCCGCATCGTGCCGCTGGCCGTGGCTCCGGAGGCCCCCGTGGCCCTGGTGTTCGGGGCGGGGCTGGCGCCGGGCGCGGTGCCGTCGCCGGTGCTGGCGCAGCGGCTGGACGCGGCCATCGCGCTCTGGCGGCAGGGCAAGGTCCGGTCGCTGCTGGTAAGCGGGGACAACTCCGCGCCCTTCCACAACGAGACGCGGGCCATGCGGCGCTACCTGCTGGAGCACGGGGTGCCGGAGGACGCGGTGGTGGGGGACGAGGCGGGGCTGTCCACCTACGACAGCTGCCTGCGGGCGCACTCGGTGTTCGGCGCGAACCGGGCGGTGCTCGTCACGCAGCGCTTCCACCTGTCGCGGGCGCTCTTCATCGCCAACTCGGTGGGCATCGACGCGTGGGGCGTGGCGGCGGACGAGGGACGGGCGACTCCCTGGCGCTACACGGTGCGCGAGACGCTCTCCCGGGTGCTGGCGCTGGGGATGGTGCTGCTGGAGGTGAAGCCCGGCAGCACTGACGGCCAGCCGCCGACGGCTCCTCGCTGACGGGGGCCGGGCCCGCCAGGCAGGCGGGCGGCGTCCATTGCCGCTCGCGTCCGGGGGGCCCATTTTCGTGGGGACACGGAAGCTTTTCTCAACCGTCCCTGTCGAGGAGACCCCATGAAGTTCAACAAGCTCGGAGACGAGGATGTGGGCGAGTCCACCTCGCTGCGCCACCGGAACCCGGACACCGGAGAGGATGAGATCAACATCACGGACCAGGACCTGGCGCTGTCGCCCCCCATGGAGGAGGAGGCGGATGCGCGGGACATCCTGCCGGATCAGATCCAGCGCTTCGGCCGGGGGGATGAAGAGGAAGAGGAGCGCGAGCTGACCGCGCAGCCCGACGAACCCGGCCCGCGCGCCCAGTCGCCGGACCTGCTGCCCGAGGGGTAGCCGGGTCCAGCAGGCGGGTGCGGTGTAAGAACAGGGCGCGTCCCAGGACATGGGACGCGCCCCTTGTTTTCAGGCGGGGCCTCCGAGGGAGGCCCCGTGCGGCTCAGGACCGACGGCGCGAGGACTTCTTCGCGGCGGCCTTGCCCGTGGCCTTCTTGGCGGCCCCGCGCGTGGATGCGCCCTTCTTGGCGGCGGCGCCCTTCTTCGGGGCAGCACCCTTCTTCACGGCGGCCTTCTTCGCGGGGGCGCCCTTCTTCGGGATAGCACCCTTCTTCACGGCGCCCTTCTTCACTGCGGCCTTCTTCGCGGCAGCCTTGCCCGTGGCCTTCTTCGCGGTGGCAGCCTTCTTCGCGGCGGCCTTCTTCGCGGTGGCGCCCTTCTTCCCGGCCCCACGCGCGGGCGCGGCCTTCTTCGCGGTGGCCTTGCCCGTGGCCTTCTTCTCGGCCCCACGTGCAGGCGCGGCCTTCTTCGCGGTGGCCTTCTCGCCAGCCGCCTTGCGCGCTCCCGCCCTGGTGGAGACGGCTTCGGTCGGCGCCTCCGCTTCGGCGGCTTCGGCCTTCTTCGTGGCGGCCTTGCCCGTGGACTTCTTCGCGGGGGCGGACGGCGTCTCGGTGACAGCCTTCTCGCGGCGGGCTTTCTTCACGGCGGGGCGCTTGGGCTCGGGCTCCTCGAACAGCTCCTCCTGTTCGGCGGGCTCGGCCTCCTCCTCACCGGTGTCCTCGGCCAGTTCCGCCTCCAGCTCCTCCTCGCTGGACACCTCGGCCTCCTCGTCGGCGGACTCCGCGGCTTCGAGCTCCTCCTCCTCGTCCTCGTCCGCGTCACGGGCCAGGGCGGCCAGGGCGCTCGAGTAGTCGCCGCCACGGCCAGCGGGGGCCTCCTCGTCCTCCTCCGCCTGCGCGGCAGCACCGGACAGCGCGCCCTGGAGCACGGCGTTCATGGCGCGCGCGAAGGTCCGCTCCCCGAAGCTCTCCACCTCTTCCACGGGCGGAATCAGCACCTCGAGCATGTCCTTGAGCGCGCGGTACAGCCGCATCTCCTTCTTCTCGCCGTCCCAGGTGCCGAAGACCCAGGTGTCCCCGTCCAGCGCGTCCACCCAGCCGGGCAGCGGCCCGCCGCCGTCCCCCTGCTCCTCCATCGCGGACTTGCGCGCGACGAACAGGTGCCGGTGCGCCCCCTTCAGCCCGAAGCGCCACACTCCCGCCGCGGGCAGGCCCACCACCATCAGCCGGGTCTTCTCCAGGACGCTGGGCGCCCCCTCCTCGCCACGCAGCGGGAACAGCCGCACCTCGCCCTGGAACTCACCGCCGTTGAGTGCCTGGTACAGGTCCGCCAGGTCCTCGGGGAACGGGACGCCGCACTCCGTCTCCGCGCGGCGGACCTCCTCCACCTGCACACCCACCGAGGTCGCCTTCGCCGACTTGCGCAGTGCCTCCAACCACTCGTGCATGACCCCTCCACGACATCGACAGCCACCAGGGCTCGCACCTTACGGCGCCTTGGGCCCTCGTGAGCAGTGTGCATGTCGGGTTTCGTCCACCCGACGTCCTGTAGACATACCTGGACAACCTGACACGCCCGCCCCTCCATCCCTCCAGGCCGCCTGCCCCGGGTCCAGGCAACCCGCATGGAAGCCCAGTCCCCCGGGCGTTAGGAAGGGCCCATGGCGCATCCCGTAAGCACCGAGGCGACGACCGAGACCTTCGACTCGCTCGTCATGGAGCCCCGCGACGAGCTGGTGGTGGTGGACTTCTGGGGCCCCGGCTGCCCGAACTGCGACATCTACGCCGCCGCCGAACCGGAGCTCCTCAAGGAGCTGGACGGCGCCCCCATGCGCGTCGTCAAGGTCAACGCCTACGAGCACGAGGCACTGGCCACCCGCTTCGGCCTGTACGGCATCCCCACCTTCCTGCTGTTCCGCAACGGGAAGCTGCTGGGGAAGATGAGCCAGTACTACGGCAAGCCGTACTTCCTGGGCGTCATCCGGGACCACCTGCCCGGCGGCGCCAAGGCCCAGGCCTGAGCCCTCAGTCCCGGTAGCCGCGCGCCTGCAGCCGGAACAGGTGCGCGTACCGCCCGTCCAGCGCCATCAGCTCGTCGTGGCTGCCCAGCTCCTGCACCGTGCCGTTGTGGAGCACGGCGATTTGATCCGCCATGCGCACCGTGGAGAAGCGGTGCGAAATCACGATGGCGATGCGGTCCGCGGCCAGCGCCTGGAAGCGCTCGAAGAGGGCGTGCTCGGCCTCCGCGTCGATGCTGGCCGTGGGCTCGTCCAGGATGAGCACCTCCGCGTCGTCGCGCATGAACGCGCGCGACACCGCCAGCTTCTGCCACTGGCCGCTGGACAGCTCCTGGCCCTTCTCGAACCAGCCCCCCAGCATCGTGTCGTACTGGGACGGCAGCGTCGCGATGACGGAGCTCGCCCCGCCCTGCTCCGCCGCCCGTTCGATGGCGGGCCGGTCCTCCAGCGCGGGCACGTGTCCCAGGCCGATGTTCTCCGACACGCTGAACTGGTAGCGCACGAAGTCCTGGAACACCGCCCCGAAGCGGCCGCGCAGGTCGTCCGCGCCCATCTGGGCCGTGTCCACGCCGCCGTAGAGAATCTGGCCTTCGGTCGGCTCGTACATGCGCAGGAGCAGCTTCACCAACGTGCTCTTCCCCGCGCCGTTCTCCCCCACCAGCGCCAGCTTCTGGCCGGGCTTGAGCGTGAGGTTCACGTTGCGCAGCGCCCACGCGTCCTTGCCCGCGTAGCGGAAGGACACGTCGCGCAGCTCGATGGCGTTGCTCCTCCCGCGCGGCGGTGAGACGGCGGGCAGGAGCCTCGGCGCGTTCTCCAACGTGGGGATGTCCAGGTAGGCGAAGAGGTTGCTCATGAAGAGCGCGTCCTCGTACATGGAGCCCACGCTGGTGAGGATGCCCTGGAACGCGGCCTGCCCCTGCCGGAACACGGCCAGGTACAGCACCATGTCACCCACGGAGATGCCGCCATCCGCCGCGCGGCTCGCCACGAAGAGGTAGCAGCCGTAGAAGGCCGCCAGCGACAAGAGGCCCAGGCCCAGGCCCCACACCATGCGCTTGCGCGCGAGCGCCCGGTCCTCCGCGAAGAACTTCTGGAACAGGTCGCGGTAGCGGCCCAGTACCAGCGGCCCCAACCCGAAGAGCTTCACCTCCTTCACGGTGCTGTCACGCGTGAGGATCCACTCCAGGTAGTTGAGCTTGCGGCCCTCCGGCGCGCGCCACGAGTACAGCCGGAAGCCCTCCGCCGCCAGCCGCGCCTCCGCGATGAACGCGGGGATGGACGCGGCGAGCAGCACCACCACGCTCCACGGCGACAGCGCCACGAGCAGCACCGCGTAGGTGGACAGGGTGATGACGTTGCGCACGATGCTGAACGCCTGCATCACCAGCGACAGCGGGCGCGCGTTCGCCTCCCGCCGCGCGTTCTGCATCTTGTCGTAGGTGTCCGAGTCCTCGAAGTGCTTGAGCTCCAGGTCCAGCGCCTTCTGGAGGATGCGCTCGTTGAGCAGGTTGCCCAGGTGCGCGCGCAGGAGGTCCCTGGTGAGCGTGAGCCCCCGCTCCACCACCGCGGAGGCCACCATCAGCGCGAACTCCGTGGCCACCAGCCCCACCACGCGCGAGTTCGCCGCCACGTCGCCCTTCGCCGCGGCCACCACCGTGTCGACGATGAGCTTGCCCACCCACGCGATGCCCGCCGGCAACACCGCCGCCACCAGCGTGAGCACGCCCAGCACCACCGCGCCCCGGGGGCTCGCCCGCCAGAAGAGGTGGAAGGTGCCGGGCAGCTGCTTGAAGAGGACGCCCGCGTTCTTCAGACGGGCCCGGAGCGATGGCGGTGTCGACGGCGTGGGAGGTGGCAAGGTGCCGCCCCTCATAACGCCTCGACGCCCGCCGCGCTGGACTTCCCTGCTTTCAGGAAGCCGGTGCGCCCCCGCCGTCCGGCAGGGCGGCGGGCGGGGCGGCGTGCCGCGAGATGAGCACGTCGCAGAGTGAATGCCGCAGCACGCCCTCGGTCAACGAGGTGGGCGGATTCGCGGAGGACATGCCCAGCGTGAGCAGGTCCGAGTCGCGATCCCGGGCCTCCGCGAGGATGCACTCGCACGGGTCTCCGAAGCGCAGGCGGATCTCCAGCGCCCGGCCGGTCTCCCGGTACGGCGCCAGGAAGCGCCCGAGCGCCCTTCGCGCCGCGTCCTCGCGCTCCTGCAGCAGCCCCAGCTGCCGCGTCAAGGGGACATCCTCACGGCGCAGGGCGGCCTCCTCCTCGCGCAGGTCCACCACGTGCAGCACCTCGATGGGGGTCGAGACCGGACACAGGCGCATCGTCAGCTCCAGCGCGCGGCGGGACTCCCGTGAGAAGTTCACCGCGACGAGGGGCCGGTGGTAGACACGGCCCGGGTGCGGCATCACCACCAGCACGGACGCGTCCACCTCCCGCACCAGCCGCATCACCATGGCGTCGTCCGGCAGCGGCTTCGCCGGTTGGGGCAGGTGCGGCCAGCCCACCACCAGCACCTCCACGCCCTGGTCCTTGGCCAGCTCCGCCGCCTCGTGCGGCGCGTCACCGGTGCGCAGCTCCTCGCGCACGTCCACGTCCGGCCGCTGCCGCAGCCGCTTCGCCGCGGACGTCACCGACCGGCGCAGGCACTGCTCGCCGTCCACCGTCCCATCCGGGCCGGAGTGGCCATCCAACCGCGGGCTCACGTGCAGCACGCTGAAGGCCGCTCCGTGCGCGAGCGGAAGGCGCAGCGCACGGGCGAGCGCGAACTCGGACTGCAGGGAGAAGTCCAACCCCACCGCCACCCGCCGCAGCCCCCGCTGAGCGCGGAGGACGCCGTCGGGCAGCAGCGGCAGACTCCTTCGGGAAGACACGTTTGGCCTCATCTCGACTCCCTTCCACCTCACCGCTGGAACGCACCGCGCGGAAGGGCTGACCGCCTCACGCGGGCCCTCATGGACATACATTCAGACCCGTCGGTGGATGTGCCACCCGTCTTTTGCGGGGACGCTGGGTCCGCAGCCTGGCGGCGGAGCACGCGAGCGGCCTGGCCCGGCGGGACGCTCCGGCGAGGGCAGGCGGGCAGGCCTTCCATCCTCTGGACGCCGTCCTGTTTCTGTAACGTTTTCAGGGCGCCCCACCGCTTCGTTCAAGGACTCCAGGGCAGGCATGCGTTCAGGGCCGCCATTTCAACGGTTTGAGACGTTCACCGCAGGACCTTGGGGCATGGGGGTGTTTTCAGAGGCTCGGCCAGCCCTTTGCAAAGACCTCTGACCGGCTTCTCACGAGGCCATGGGCGGCGGGTCGGACGGCAGGTCGCAAGGGAGCGGGAACATGCGCGGGGTCATCACCGGACGTGAGGTGGTTTCCAACCTGGGACTCATCTACCGGGAGTTCGGGACAGCCTGTGTGTTGCGCTGCCTCTGGGTGATGCTCAGCGGGAAGTCCACCACCTTCCTGGAGGTGGCGTGTCCCTGCGAGAAGATGCGGCAGTGAGCACGCGCCGCTGAAGACAGCTCGAGCCGCGGGAAGCATCAGCTTCCGCGGCCCGAACGGTTTCAACGGCGGTGTGAGGTGTGGCGCTAGCGCTGATACGGATCCGCGTCACCGCGACGCACTTCCTCGCGCTCGTCCTTCTTGTCCTTGATGGCGTGCTTCACGTCCTCGACCACGCCCTTGACCTTGCCCTTGAGCGTGTCCGCCTTGCCTTCGGCTTCCAGCGAACGGTCGCCCGTCGCCACGCCCACGGTTTCCTTCACCTTGCCCTTGGCCTTGTCAGTCCACTCGCCCATGGCGTCCTCCTGACGTCGGTGTGTGAATCGTTGTGGAGGACAACGTGCGCACGTCATGGGCGGTCGGCAGGTGACGGTGGCTCGTCCGCACGGTCGCCCTGCTCGGGCCGCGACAGGTCGGAATGTCAGGCAATGGACAGTGTACGGCGCGCGATGAAACGACACGCGCCCTGCCCTGCCTACCCGTTGCGTCCCTGTTATTCGCGGAGACCCGGGAGTCTGGCTCGCAAGACGAAGACGTTGCATTGACGCATCCGCACTTCGCCCGCAGGCTTGAGCCGTTCAACCGGATCCGTCACCTGATGACACAGCCATCCCCCCCTTCGACCCAGGCGCTGCTCTTCAAGCTGCTCTTGCTGCGCACGCTGGTCGTCACGGTGGCGGTGGCGCCGGCCATCTACGTCGACATGCAGCTGCTGGACGTGGACGCGAGCCACACGGGGTTCGTGCTGGGCGTCGTCACGCCCATCGTCATTGGCGGGCTGGCGCTGGTGGTGCCCATTGGAGCGGTGGGCGCGCTGTTGCGGTACGCGGTGGAGGCGAAGGCGAGCCCCGCGGAGCGGCTGGGACGGCTGTTGCGGCTGCCGGGCGTGCTCACGTTCGTGGAGGCGCAGTCGGGCTGGTTCCTGGGCGGCATCTTCTTCAACGGCGCCATTGGTCTGGCGCTGGACCGGCCGCCGCGCGTCATCCTGGTGGGCGTGGCGGTGGCGATGAGCGCGGGGCTCTTCAGCGCGCCCATCATGTACATGCTCTACGAGAAGGCGCTGGCGGCGGTGACGCTGGAGGCGTTCCGCCGCGCGCCGCATGAGCGCCCCGCTGGAGAAGGGCTGTTCCTGCCCCGGCAGAGCTGGTTCCTGCCGGCCATCGTCGTGTCCGCGCTGTTGATTACGTGCATCACGAGCATCGCCACGTTGCAGCTGCGGCTGGAGAAGAACCTGTCGTCGCTGGCGGACGACCTGGAGCTGTCGGGCGAGTACCGGGGCGCGGCGCGGGTGCGCTCGCGCATCCAGCCATTGCAGCGCGACCTGACGTTGCCGGTGGCGTTCCTGGGCGGGTTCGCGGCGCTGGGGGCCATCTTCACGGCGGCGTGGGCGGCGCGCCGGCTGGCGCAGGGCGCGAGGGCGGTGGGGGCGTCGCTGGACGCGCTGGTGGAGGGCCGCGCGGCGCCGCCGCAGTGGGTGTCCACGGATGAGCTGGGCGACCTGTCCGCGCGCACGTGGCTGCTCTATGAACAATTGCAGGAGCTGCCCCGGGCGCTGAGTTCCTCCGCGGGGCACCTGGCGAAGGCGGGCACGCGGCTGACGGAGGCGAGCGACCAGCAGAACCGCACGCTGTCGCGGCAGGCGTCGGCCATCCACCAGGCGCGCACGACGGCGCATGAAATCCAGCAGATGTCGAAGCTGGCGGCGAGCCGCGCGGGGAGCGTCCTGCAGGTGGCGGAGCGCGCCGCGGCGATGGGCAAGCTGGGCGAGGAGTCGCTGGCGGGCACGGAGCAGGGGCTCGCTGACATCCGGGGCCTGACGCACGGCTTGAATCAGCAGGTGGTGGACCTGGGCACGCGTGCTCGCGAAGTGGGCCGGGTGTCGGAGGTGGTGAAGTCGCTGGCGGACCAGTCGCACATGCTGGCCATCAACGCGGCCATCGAGGCGAGCCGCGCGGGCGAGCAGGGCCGGGGCTTCGCGGTGGTGGCGCGGCAGATGCGCGAGCTGGCGGACCAGTCCATCAAGGCGACGGGCCAGGTGCGCGGGTTGCTGGAAGGCATGGAGACCGCGACGGGCGAGGCGGTCGTGACGGCGGACAAGAGCTCCGCGGGCGTGGAGGCGGCGCTGGTGCCGCTGCGCAAGAGCGGCGAGCGGCTGCGGGAGCTCATCAAGCTGACGCACGAGTCCGCGTCCGCGGTGCGGCAGATTGCGGAAGCCGTGGCGCAGCAGCACGCGGGCGTGGATCAGCTGTTCAGCGCGGTGAGTGAGATGGATGAGCTGATGGCCGCGACGCTGCGACAGCTGGGCACGACGCAGGAGGCGGCGACGGCGGTGGCCCAGGCGACGGGGCAGGTGTCGGAGCTGGCGGAGCGGTACGTTTCGTAGCGGTGTGGCGGTCGGGGGGATGACCGCCGTGGGCTGGCCCTCCCCGGGTCTGGTAGAAGGCCGCCATGCTGACCTCCATCACGGTCGAGAACTTCCGAGGCATCGAGCGGCTCCACGTCGAGGGACTGGGGCGCGTGAACCTCATCATTGGAAGGAACGACAGCGGGAAGACGGCGCTGATGGAGGCGCTGCTGTTGGCACGCGACCCTCGAAATGCAATTGGCATCCTGACTGCTCGGCAGCGCATGCGTGTCGCCAGCACCAACAATGCAGACCTGGCTGACTTCGATGAGTTCTGGCTGCCCATCTTCCACCGGATGGATGCTCTCGCTGGCTTTCGCATCCACAGCACTTCATTCGCGGATCGACCTTCGACGCTTGCAGTCACAAAGGAGCCTGTAGACGAGCCCATGACGATTGACGGCGTCAGAGCCTCTGTCGTCATTCCTGCGTGGACCTTGAAAGCCACCGTCACGGGCGGGCGCCATGAGACGACCTCCGTCATCGACCAAACAGCCACGGGTGAGAAGCTCCCAACGGCGCAAACAAACATTCCAAGCCGTTGGATCTCCCCGAGCCCAGTCATTGGTAGCGAGGACATCCGAGCTTTTTCAAAGCTCAAGCAGCAAGGGCGTGATGAAGCGGTAACAGAGCTTCTCCGCTATGTGAACGATCAGATCTCAGGAGTCGAACTGCTCGCGCCAACGGGCAACCGTGTGAGTGTCTACGTTCGCTTACGACGCGAAGGGCTGGTTCCGCTCCTCATGATGGGGGAAGGAATGAAGCGCTACTTCGAGTTCGCGGTTTCGTTCGCAGCCACAGACGGCGCTTCGGTCCACATTGATGAGATCGAAAATGGCCTCCATCACAGCGTGATGGAGCCCTTGTGGGCCTGGATCTCCAGAGCGACCCAAGCGAAATTCGCTCAGGTCTTCGCGACAACGCACTCCGAGGAGTGCGTCCAAGCCGCTTCACGCGTCTTCAAGGCACAGAATGACGTCGGACTACGCGTCATTCGGCTCGACAAGCAGGAGCATGAAACCAAGGCCGTCGTCTATGACCGCGACCTTGTTGAAGCCGCCGAGCGGATGGGAGTGGAGATCCGCGGATGAGCCTTCCTGGCAATGGTCCATTTCCCACAAGGCCTTTCGGCTTGCTGCTTGTGGAAGGCGGAGACGAGCAGAAGCTCTGTAAGGCTGTCGCAGGCCCTACCGTTTGGAGTGGACTCGTCTGCTGGAAGGCCAGTGGACGCGCAGCTCTTCCGACTCTGGCGAAGCTCGCGCTCCTGGATCCCAGCTTCGATCATGCGCGCAGTGTCGGCGTCCTGCTCGACATGGAAGATGACTTGGCAGAAACCCATGCCCTCATTGAACGGATCCGCGCAGCACTCAACGTCACCACGCCTTTCGTGCACGGCGCCTTCGTTCCAGGCGCCGCCCCCAAGGTGGGCATCTTCGTCTCACCGGACGGACAGCAGACCGGCAGCATCGACGGGCTCTGCAAACAAGCCGTGCGGAATCCGGCGCTGGCCTCCTGCGTGGACACCCTCGTCGCTTGCGCAGGACAGCCTCACACCACGCAGGCGCGCGGCATGAAGGGCTGGCTCGATGCGTACCTCGCCATGCAGCCCGAGCCTCTTCGTCTGCACCAAGCGCTGGACAACTCCAAGGTCTTCGACCTGAACCACGCGGCCTTCACCCCGCTCCGCGCCTTCCTCCAAGCCCTCTGACTTGCGCCCGGTGCGCGGACACCGTTAGCCTCCCCAGCGGTCGAAAAACGGCGGACCGGTTCGGTGAGCCCCGGTCACTTCCATGGTGGAAGCGCTTGTCCGTCTCCTTCGGGATTCAGGACCCACGGCCCTTCGAAGGCATTCGTGTGCCTTCGCGAGGTCCACCATGAAGCTGAATCACCTTGATCTGCAGGTCCCCGACGTCCAGGCCACCGCCCGCTTCTTCATGCGCTACTGCGGCTTCACGTCGCACGCGAAGAACCATGACTCGCCCGCCATCGCCATGCTCGGCGGGACGGATGGCTTCGTGCTCATCCTCCAGCGCCGCAAGCGCGACTCCGACGTCTTCCCCGAGGACTTCCACGTCGGCTTCCTCCAGGACTCCGAAGCCCCCGTGCTCGCCTTCCGTGAGCGCGTGAAGGCAGACGGCCTGGAGGTGTCCGACGTCATCCGCAACAACCGGGGCACCCTCGTCTACTGCCGCGCTCCGGGCGGCATCCTCGTGGAGGTGAGCTGCCGCCCCTGAAAAGGGTCAGCCGGTGCTCTGAAGCGTGAGCTCTTCCCGGGACGTGGACCTCCACTCCCGGGAGTGCCAGTCGAGCTGCTGGGGACGCGGCAGCTTCCATTCGAGCTGACGCACCCGGGGAAGCTCGACGGGCCTCGGCCGCGTGGCCATCCCCTTCCCACTCACGATGCGGATCAGGCGCATCAACTGGTCCCGGTCGAGACGGATGCGCCCGTAATGGGAGAGCTGGATGGCCTCCAGCTCCGCCGCATCGATGCGGGAGCCATGGTGGGCAACGTAACGCGCGAGCCGGGGTCCCAGCGCGTAGTGGAGCTTCCGCGCCGTGAGGAGGGACCGGACCACACAGAGGCCCGCGTAGGGGTTCTCCTCCAGGTTGATGTCGAGCACCTGCTCACGGACCGCGCGGAAGAAGGGTTCTCCATAGACCCGCCGCGCACGACCCTTCCGGGTGTCCAACTCCGCGGCCACGGCTTCCACGTTGAGGAACGTCGTCCGGGGCAGGTGCGCGAAGTCCCCGCCATGCACCAGCTTCTGCTGGAAGGCCCAGGTGGATTCCAGGGTCCAGATGTCCACGGGGAGTTTCTGAACCTGGAGATGCAAACCTCCGAACCGGTTGACCCGGACCAACTCCCGGGAGAACGCGGCTCGCAGCGCGGGCCCCGTCGCGCCCGCCACGACCAGGTCCACGTCCCGGGGCGCCGCCGTCGCCGACACGGCCAGCAGGTCCCGCAGCGTGCCGCCGAAGACGAAGACGTGCCAGTCATGCTCCCGGAAGACGTCCAGGAGCGACCGCATCGCACCGTGCCAGGGATGCGGCACACGGGTGACGAAATCGCTCAGACGCTTGCGCAGGACCCGCCGCGGGTCATGGAGGATGGCGCTATCCGTGGGTGAGCTGCGCATGGAGGCTGCAAGCAAAGGTGTCTGTCATTCCACAGACGTAGTCGGTCACCAACTGGATGCGATGGTACAGCGGAGGAAGGCTCGAGTTCTCGCAGGCGGACTCGAACGCGGTCCGGTAGTTCCTCGACAACAGGTTGTAGACCTTGCCTTCAGGGCTCTTGTTGAACTTCTTCCAGTCCTTGCCCGCGGTGTCCACGGGGACCGGACACCCCTGAGCCCCCTCCCAGAAGATGTCCATCAACCCATGGATGACCCGGCGGCCCAGGGTCTCCAGCCGGAGCGTCTCCGGGGCGTTGTAGACGCGCTCGCGCCCGAAGCGCTTGCACACCTCGATGAGCCGCGACGCCCCACTGGCACCGATGAGGTCTCCCTGCTCCAGCGACTCTCCCTGCATGAGCCGCGCGTAGTTCCGCTGGAAGGCCGCGAGGATTTCCCGCTTGGCGTGACCAATGACCATCGTCCGGAAGTGCTGCGCGAGAGCCTCGTCCCGAGCCCGCCCTTCCAGCGGCGTGTCCGCCTTCTCGATGTAGTCATGGACGCTCTTGAGGACGGTCTTCGCCATGCCCGAGTCGTCGTGCTTCTCCAGGAAGGCTTCGACCTCCGGCCAGCCTACGAGGCCCTTCTTGACCCCGTCCTCGATGTCCACGGTCGCGTAGACCATGTCGTCACAGGCCTCGACGAGGTACGCGATGGGGTTGCGCGCGGTCCCGGTTCCGGTGAGCGACCGGACCCTGTCCACAAGGCGCTGCTCCGAGGCGAAATAGCCGGGCTTCTTCCTGTCGGCGGGACCGGTGTCGGACGTCTCATCCGAGGCCGCCGTGTATTTCATCGCGGCCGACAGCGTGCCCACCGTCAGGTTCAGCCCGTAGGAATCCGCGAGCAGTTGAAGGCGCGACACGATGCGCAGCGTCTGGGCGTTTCCCTCGAACCGCAAGAAATCACTCCGGAGCTGGCCGGCACGCACGGTCGCGGTCTCTGCCTCATGAAGAAGCCCCTGCCCCTCCGATCCGAAGTGCGTCCGGAACCAACTCCCAATGGCCTCTTCGCCCGCATGGCCGAACGGAGGATTTCCCAGGTCGTGAATGAGGCCGCACGTCGCCGCGATGGCCTCGATGTCGAGCACCTGCTGGCTGGAATCGAGGTGGCCCTCGCGCAGCATCCAGCGGGCCGCGCCACGCGCGAGTCCCCGGGCCAGCGTCGAGACCTCCAGGGAATGCGTCAGGCGCGTCCGGACCGCGTCGTTCGGCTCCAGCGGAAACACCTGGGTCTTGTCCTTGAGGCGCCGGACCGGAGTGGAGAAGACGGTCCGGTCATAGTCCCGATCGAACTCGGACCGGCCATCGTCCTCCAGCGAAGCAGAGGCCCGTCCGCCCTCGGCCTCGCGGATCCGCGTGTCACACAGCAAGCGCTTCCAATCCAACGCCATGGTGTCCCCCCATTTCGACGACGCCGCCGAACCTAGCGGGGAGGTCTGACATGAGAGGACCCGGCGCGTGTCTTCAGCCGCTCCGCGCCATGCGGAGCGGCGCCTGTTCTCCGGCGTCCTCCATGGGCGGCACGTAAGGCCAGCCCTTCAGCGGCCCCTTGCCGGCTTCGCGCGTGAGATAGTCCGCCGCGATGTTCGCGCTCTCCATGATGGTCAGGAGCCCGCTTCCCGGGTGCGTCCCTCCGCCCACGAAGTACAGCCCCTCCACCTGCGCGTTCTTCACTCGCGGCCGCAGCGGGCCCAATTGCATCCAGGTGTGCGACAGGTTGAACACCGCTCCCCGGAACACGTTGAAGTCGTCCCTCCACGTCTCCGCCGTGAAGTAGCGCTCAGCCTTCACGTGCTCTCGCAATCCCTTGATGCCCACCTTCTCCAGCATCTTCGGGATGCGCTCGCGCAGCGTCGCTTCCGTCTTCGCCCAGTCCACCGGGCGCGCCGTGTTGGGCGTGGGCACCAACACGTACAGCGTCGAGTGCCCCTTCGGTGCTCCCGTGCCGTCCGTCACTCCCGGGTTGCACACGTAGAAGGGCGGGTCGTCCACGTCCACCGTGCGGTCCTCCAGCGCGTCCTTGTCCGTGCGCCTCGCGCTCTCCGACAGGTAGATGAGGTGGTGCGGCAGGTCCGCGTACGTCGTGTCCAACCCGTAGTACGCCATGAACGTGCTGCACGAATACTTCGCCCGCTCCAACGCCCCGTCCGACAGCCTCGAGCCCTCCCGCAGCTCCGGCGCCAACAGCTTCTGCGCCGCGTACGCCAGGTCCGCGTTCACCACCACCGCGTCCGCGTCCAACACCTCGCCGCTCGCGAGCTTCACTCCCACCGCGCGCCCGGCCTCCGTGCGCACCTGCTCCACCGCCGTGCCCATCCGGAACGTCGCGCCCAGGTCCTGGGCGCACTTCATCATCCCTCGCGACAGCTCCCGGAAACCGCCCTGCACGTGCCACACGCCGAAGCACAGCTCGATGAACGGAATCACGCTGAACACCGAGGAGCACGTCGTCGGGTGCAGCCCCAGGTACTTCGACGGGTACGCCAGCGCGTACGTCATCCGGTCGTCGTGGAAGAACGAATCCAGCTGCCGGTAGAGCGTCTGCCACGGCTTGAAACGCAGCGTGGGCGCGAGCCTCCAGGGCGCGTAGTAGTCCAGGCTGCCCGCGTTCGTGCAGATGAACTTCTCGTACGCGAGCGCGTACTTCCTCCTCCCGTCCTCCATCCACTCCTGGAGCGCGCGCCCCTTCCCTGCTCCGAACTTCTCCAGGTCCTGGCCCATCCGCTCCAGGTCCTTGCGCGTGTCCAGGTGCGTGCCGTCCCAGAAGTGCACGCGCGTGTTCGGGTCCACCGGCACCAACGTGACGTAGTCCTCCAGCTGCTTCCCCGCGCGCCAGAAGATCTGCTTCAGGATGCCCGGCAGCTGGAGGATGGACGGGCCCGTGTCCACCGCGTACTCGCCGTCCTGCCCGAGCGTGAGGCCTTTCATCCTGCCGCCGGGCACCGCGTCCTTCTCCACCACGGTGACCCGGAAGCCCTGCCCCGCGAGGTTGATGGCGGCCGTCAGGCCTCCCGGGCCCGCGCCCACGACGATGACGTGCTGAACCATGTGCCTCACGATGCCCGGCCCCATGCCACCTGGCGACATCCCTTGAGGACGGCCCGGACGAAAAAGCGTTTCCGTCCGGGACTCCTGGCGTCCCGCCGGGCGTTGGCTTCAGGCAGAGGCCCCACGCCATCCCCTCGGAGCGTTCTCTGGAAGACGGGCCCACATCCTGAATCCCCAGGGTGACCTGCCTCCTGTAGCCTGCGACGCGCATCCATGAATCCCCCCTCGGAGGCCGGCCCACAGGAAGTCCTGCTGTTCACCCTGGAGCGGCAGCGCTACGGCCTGCCCGTGGAGGATGTGCGCGAGTTGGTGCGCGCCGCGCGCCTCACGCCCCTGCCCCAGGCCCCCGACGTGGTGGAGGGCCTGCTCAACCTGCGCGGTGAGCTGCTGCCCGTGCTGGACCTGCGCCGCCGCTTCCGCCACCCCGCTCGCGCCCTGTCCCCCATGGACCACTTCATCGTCGCCTCCACCGGTGGACGGCTGGTGGCGATGCGCGTGGACCGGGCCGAAGGGCTGCACGCCGTCACCCCCGGGGAGTGGGACCCGTCTCCCCGGGAGCTGCCGGGCGTGGGGTACGTGGCCGGCGCCGCGAAGCTGACGGACGGGCTGGTGCTCGTGCACGACCTGCGCTCCTTCCTCTCCGAGGCGGAGGCCCTGCAACTCGACACCGCGCTCGGAGCCCTTCCGGAGCCTGCTTGATTGGCGGCGTCCTGCCCCCGGGATTCAAGGAGGTGCTCGCCCTGGTGGAGCAGCGCGCCGGGCTCGCCGCGCCCAGCTGCCTGGCCGCCGCGCTGGAAGGCATCCAGCGCGCCATGGCCCGCGCCAACCAGGACGACGTGGAGGTCTACCTGCGCGAGGTGTCGTTCGACAACGCGCTCCTGGACGACCTGCTCACCGAGCTCACCATCGGGGAGACGTACTTCTTCCGCACCCACGAGCACTTCGACCACCTGCGCCGCGTGGTGCTGCCGGAATTACACGAGCGCCAGGGGCCCGGCCACCTGCTGCGCGCGTGGAGCGCGGCGTGCTCCTCCGGCGAGGAGCCCTACTCCATCACCGCGCTGCTGATGGCCGAGGGCTGGGAAGACCACATGACTGTGCGCGCGACGGACGTGTCGCGCACGGCGCTCCGCCGCGCCCAGCAGGCCCGCTACACGGATTGGTCCCTGCGCGGCCCTTCCGCGGACCGCATGCGTCCCCACCTCAAGCAGGAGGGCCGCTTCTACCAGCTGTCGCAGGACGTGAAGCGCCACGTGCAGCTGGGCTACCTCAACCTGGCGCTGGAGACGTGGCCCTCGGCGGAGAGCGGCCTCTGGCAGTTGGACGTCATCTTCTGCCGCAACGTCCTCATCTACTTCAACCGCGCCACCATCGAGGGCGTGGCGCGCAGGCTCCATGCGTCCCTGGACGACGGCGGGTACCTGTTCACGGGTCCGTCGGATCCGCCGCTCGGGGACTACGCGCCGTTCGAGCCCGTCCTCACGGAGTGGGGCGTGCTGTACCGCAAGCCCCTGGCCGGCTCGAACGCCGGGCACTTCGTCCCGCTCCAGCCCCTGGCGCCGCTGCGCGCGGATGGCACGCCCTTCACCGTGGGCACGCCGGGTGCTGTCTCCAGCGGTCGTCCCGGAGCGGGTTCGCTCCCCGCGGTGGCCCCTGGAGCCTCCGCGTCTCCGGGAGCCCGGCCGTCTCCGGCGGGAGGTTCCTCGGGAGTCGCGCCGGGGGTGTTCACCGCCGGAGCGGATGGTGCGACCGCGGGTGTCTCCCCGCCGTGGGCGTCAGGGACCGGCACGTCAGCCTTGGGGATCGGCTCCCATGGCGGCGCTCCCATTTCGGGCCTCGGGCCTGCCGGCGGTGGTGCGCCCTCGTCGGCGGGAGCCCTCTCCGGCGGCGCTCCCGCTTCGGGGGCTCCGACGGCTCGCACCGGCGATGCGTCCACGTCTGGCACGCGCACCCGCTTCACGCTCAGCGTGGAGGCCCTGGAGGCCGTGCGGGTGGCGCTGGCCCGCGGCGACTGGCGCGAGGCGGCCCGGCGGGCGGGGGCCCAATCGGCCGACCCGGAGGGCGCCCTGGCCGCGGTTCGTGCACTGGCCAACCTGGATCCGCGCGCGGCGCTGTTCGCCTGCGAGGAGGCCTCGGTTCGTCACCCACTGGTCGCCGGTCTGCGGTATCTGGAGGCCCTGCTGCTCCTGGGACAGGCGCGGCTGTCCGACGCGGAGAGAGCCGCCCGGCAGGCGCTCTACCTGGAGCCGGGGCTCGCGGTGGGCCACCTGCTCATGGGCCACGTGCTGCGCCGGCAGGACCAGGCCGCCGCCGCGGCCCGGTCCTACCGCGAGGCGGAAGGGCTGTGCCGGAAGCTGCCGCCAGAGGCGCTGGTGCCGCTGGCGGAAGGTGAGCGGGCCGGAGCGCTGGCGGACGTGGCCCGCGCGGAGTGGCGGCGCCTGGAGCGGACGGAAGGCTAAAGAGGCGAGCGGATGCCGAAGCGCGAGGGAAACATCGACTGGGACAAGGCCCGGGCCCGGATGGAAGCGCTGGAGCGCGCCACCGAGGCGCGCGACACCCTCACCGACGAGGCGGCCCTCGCCGCGCTCGACGCGCGCGCCCTCGCCCTGGCCCGCCCGGCGGAAATCCCCGTGCTGCCCGGCAGCCAGCGGGAGATGGTCCGCTTCCGGGCCGCGGGCCAGCTGTATGCCCTGGAGTCGCGCTTCATCCTGGAGGTCATGCGCGCGCCGGAGCTCACCCTGCTGCCGGGCTCGCCGCCGCTGCTGCGCGGCCTGACGCTCTTGCGTGGAGAGGTGCTGCCCGTGGTGGAGCTGGCGCCGCTGTTCGGCCGGCCCTCGGCGCAGGGCACCGGCCCCGTGCTGGTGGTGGGCACGGCCCGCGCGGAGCTGGGCCTGCGCACGGATGAGGTGATGGAGGTGGCGGTGCTGACGGTCACGGAGCTGTTGCCCGCGCCCTCCTCCCTGGAAGAGGAAGCGGGCGCGCTGGTGTCCGGCGTCAGCCCCGACGGCACGCTCGTCCTGGAGGGAGAGGCCCTCCTCGCCGACGAGCGTCTCGTGTTCGAGCTTTCCGAAGAAGGAGTCGCATGAGCATCGGGAATCGCATCGCGCTGGGCTTCGGGCTGTCCCTGCTGGTCCTGCTGATCATCGCCGGAGTGGCCTTCCAGGGCGCCCAGCAGCTCACCACCACCACGGAGGGCCTGCTGGAGGCCCACAACAACTACAAGATGCTGCGCGAGGCGCGCGCCCTCATCGTGGACGCGGAGACCGGCCAGCGCGGCTTCCTCCTCACCGGCGACGAGAGCTACCTGCGCCCGTACCAGAACGCCCTCACCGAGCTGCGCGCGGACATGGACGCCCTGCGCCCCGCGATGGCGAAGTACCCCGACCAGCGCTCGCGCTTCACGAAGCTGGAGCCGCTGGTCGCGAGCAAGCTGGACGAGGTGGCCGACACCATCCGCCTGCGCCGCGAGCAGGGCTTCGAGGCGGCCCAGACCGTGGTGAAGACCAACCGCGGCCAGCGGGAGATGGAGGTCATCCGGGAGCTCATCGCGGAGATGCGCGAGACGGAGGAGGACCGCTGGAGGCAGTACTCCGACGCCGCCACCCAGGCCGCGCAGCGCAGCGTCTGGGTGCTGGCGCTGGGCACCCTCCTGGGCCTGGCCATCGTGGGCGTGGGCAGCTTCGTCATCACCCGCGGCATCACCGACCCCCTGCGCAAGCTCACCTTCGGCGCGGAGCAGCTGGGCAAGGGCGACCTCACCCACCGCATCGACGTGCGCGGCAAGGACGAGATGGCCGACCTGGCCGGCGCCTTCAACGCCATGGCGGAGCGCCGCCAGCAGGCGGAAATCCAGCTGGCGAAGCAGTCCGAGCAGCGCGAGCACACGCTCAAGACCGTGGCGGAGTTCGTCAACCAGCTGGCCGGCGCGTCCTCCGAAATCCTCGCCAGCACCACCGAGCAGGTGGCCGGCGCCCAGGAGCAGGGCACCGCCGTCACGGAGACGGTGAGCACCATCGAGGAGATCACCAAGACGTCGGAAGAGGCCGCCGGCCGCGCCCGCGCCGTGAGCGAGTCCGCCCGTCACTCCGAGGAGGTGGGCCGCTCCGGCCGCCGCGCCGTGGAGGAGGCGGTGTCCTCCATGGGCGCCGTGCGTGACCAGGTGGAGTCCATCGCGTCGCGCATCCTCGCCCTGGCCGAGCAGGCCCAGGCCATTGGCGACATCATCACCACCGTCAACGACATCTCCGAGCAGACGCACATGCTCGCGCTCAACGCGTCCATTGAAGCGAGCCGCGCGGGCGAGCACGGCCGCGGCTTCGCCGTCGTCGCCTCCGAGGTGAAGGCCCTGGCGGACCAGTCCAAGAAGGCCACCGCGCAGGTGCGGCAGATCCTGGGACAAATCCAGAAGGCCACCCACGGCGCGGTGATGACCACGGAGGAGGGCACCAAGAGCGTGTCCGCCGCCACGCGCGTCGTCACCGAAGCGGGCGCCACCATCCAGCAGCTGGCGGACCTGCTCACGCAGGCGTCGCTCACGGCCGCGCAAATCGCCGCGTCCGCCAACCAGCAGGCCACCGGCATCGGGCAGATCCGCCAGGCGATGCACGACGTGAACCAGGCCACGCAGCAGGGGCTCATCTCGTCGCGGCAGACGGAGCGCGCGATGCAGGACATCAACGCCATGGGCCAGAAGTTGAAGGGGCTGCTCGGGGAGTTCGGGCGCTAACCCATGGATCGCGACAGGCTGGCGCAGGCACTGCTGGACTCGTTCCTGGAGGAGCTGGAGGGGCACGTCGTGTCCCTCAACCGGGACCTGCTCGCGCTGGAGCAGGCCCCGGCGCGCGCGAAGGAGCTCGTCCCGGGCATCCTGCGGACGCTGCACAGCGTGAAGGGCGCGTCTCGCGCGGCCAGCGCCAGCATGGTGGAGAACGCCTGCCACCGCATGGAGGAGGTGCTGGAGCCGCTCATCCACGGGCGCGCGCCCTCGCCGGACCTCTTCGAGCTGTGCTTCGCCACCGTGGACGCGCTGGACGACGCGGGCCGCCGCCTGGCCGCGCGCCAGGACCTGTCCGGCTCACCGCTGGAGGCGCTGCTGCCCCAGTTGGAGCAGGCCGCGCACGGCTCGCCCACCCAGCCTCCAGTGCCCGCGCCGAAGTCGGCGCCGCCCGCCCCTGCTCCCCACGAGAAGCCCGCGGAGGCCGAGCCGGAGCTCTCCTTCCCCTCGCAGGCCAGCGGGGAGATGCTGCCGGTGCGCGTGTCCGGGCAGAAGCTGGACGCGCTGCTGGGCCGCAGTGGTGAGTTGCGCGTGGCGATGCTGCGCCTGGAGGGCCACGCCGAATCCCTGGAGGCGCTGCGCGACGACGTGATGGGGCTGCGCGAGCGGGTGCGCGGCACGCAGTCCGAGGCGACGCTGCGCCGCGTGGAGCTGGAGCTGGCGCGGGTGGCGCGCGTGCTGGCGCAGGACCGCCGCGCGCTGTTCCAGTCCTCCACCGGCCTGGATGATGAGGTGCGCCGCGCGCGCATGCTCCCCTTCGAGGAGGGCTGCACCGGCCTGGAGCGCGCCGCGCGCGACGTGGCGCACAGCCTGGGCCGGCGCGTGCGCATGGAGGTGCACGGCGGCGGGCTGGACCTGGACCGCTCGCTGCTCCAGTCCCTGCGCGAACCGCTGCTGCACCTGGTGCGCAACGCGGTGGCGCACGGCCTGGAGGCGCCGGAGGAGCGCGTGCGCCACGGCAAGCCGGAGGAGGGCCGCGTGGTGCTGTCCGCGCGGCTTCGCGGCAGCCGGGTGGAGGTGGCGGTGGAGGACGACGGGCGTGGCCTGGACCTGGAGGCGCTGCGCGAGCGCGCGCGGGCCCGGGGCATGGAAGCGCCCGAGGACGACGAGGACGCGGCGCGGCTCGTGTTCCTGCCGGGCCTGTCCACCGCGGCGAAGGTGACGGCGGTGTCCGGCCGGGGCGTGGGCCTGGACGTGGTGCGCGCCCAGGTGGAGGCCCTGCGCGGCAGCGTGGAGGTGGCCTTCAAGGCGGGCCAGGGCACCCGCTTCACGCTGGACGTGCCCCTCACCCTGAGCACCCTGCGCGTGCTGCTGGTGTCCGTGGGCGGGCAGGTGCTGGCGCTCGCCAGCGAGGGCGTGGACCGGCTGTTGCGCCTGGCGCCCTCCGACGTGCGCGAGGTGGAGGGCCGCATGTCCTGGGTGACGCCGGAGGCGCTGGTGCCGCTGGCGTCGCTCGCGGGCGTGCTGGAGTTGCCCCCGGGGCCGCCGAAGTCGCGGCCCCCCGCGGTGGTGCTGTCCGCGGGCACCGCGCAGGCGGCGCTGGTGGTGGACGAGGTCATCGCGGAGCAGGAGGTGCTGGTGCGCTCGCTGGGCAGCCGCGTGAAGCGGGCCCGGCACGTGGCCGCCGCCGCGGTGCTGCCGGATGGGCGCATGGCGCTGCTGCTCAACCCCGCGTCACTGGTGCGGGCCGCGGGGGGACGCCCCTCCGCCCAGTTCTTCCCCACGCCCAAGGAGCAGGCGGTGCGCCGGCGCGTGGTGCTGGCGGACGACTCGCCCACGACCCGCATGCTGGAGCAGAGCATCCTGGAGGGCGCCGGCTACGACGTCACCGCGTGCGCGGACGGCGCGGAGGCGTGGGAGCGGCTCCAGGCGGGCGGCGCGGACGCGCTGGTGCTGGACGTGGAGATGCCGCGCATGGATGGCTTCCAGGTGACGGAGGCCGTGCGCACCTCTCCGCGCTTCGGACGGGTGCCGGTGGTGCTCGTCACGTCGCGAGAGAAGCCCGAGGACAAGGCGCGCGGCCTGCAAGCCGGCGCGAGCGCGTACATCGTGAAGAGCGCGTTTGACCCCACGAGTCTGCTGGAGACCCTGAGGCGACTGCTATGAAGACCGAACCGTTGCGCATCCTGGTGGCCGAGGACTCGCCCACCGCCCGGCGGCTGCTGGTGGAAATCCTGCGCACCGACCCGGCGCTTACCGTGGTGGGTGAGGCCAAGGACGGCCTGGAGGCGGTGGAGCTGTGCCAGCGCCTGCAGCCGAACCTGGTGACGATGGACATCCAGATGCCGCGCATGGACGGCCTGGACGCCACCCGCCGCATCATGACGGAGGTGCCCACGCCGGTGGTGGTGGTGTCCACGCTGGTGGAGCGCGACATCCAGACGTCCATGGCCGCGCTGAGGGCCGGGGCGTTGGCGGTGCTCCAGAAGCCGGTGGGCCCGGAGTCGCCGGACTTCGAGGCGGACAGCCGCCGCCTGCGCGACACGCTCAAGGCCATGGCCCAGGTGAAGGTGGTGCGCCGCTGGCCGGACCGCTCCGCCACGCCGCTGCCCCCGCCGGAGTCGACGCCCACGCCCGGCACACGCCCGCCCGCCGTGCTGGCGCTGGCCGCGTCCACGGGGGGCCCCGCCGCGCTCCACCGCATCCTGTCCGACCTGGGCAGCCACCCCTCCCCGCCCCCCATCCTGGTGGTACAGCACATCGCGCTGGGCTTCGGCTCCGGCCTGGCCACGTGGTTGGGCACGGCCACGAAGCTGCGCGTGAAGGTGGCCGAGGACGGCGAGCCCCTCGTCTCCGGCACGGTGTACCTGGCCCCGGATGACAAGCACCTGGGCGTCACCCAGGACCAGCGCGCGCAGGTGTCCGGCGCCGCGCCCATCCAGGGCTTCCGCCCGTCCGCCAACTGGCTCTTCCGCACCGTGGCCCGCGCCTACGGGCAGACGGCCCTGGCGGTGGTGCTCACCGGCATGGGCCAGGACGGCCTGGACGGCATCCGGGACCTGCACCAGGCGGGCGGGCGGGTGATCGCCCAGGACGAGGCGACGTCCGTGGTCTACGGCATGCCCGCAGTGGTGGTGGGCGCCAACCTGGCGCACGAGGTCCTGCCGCTCGGGCAGATTGCCCGCCGGCTGCTGGCACTGCTCCAGCCGGGGGGTCGGCTCAGCTGAAGTGTTGGTTGAGTGAAATTCATACGCCGGAGTTGGCGGGCGGAATGGCGGGCCTGGAACGGAGTGTCAATATCGGGTCCAATCCGGGCACCCCCTCGCCCCTTCTCCCCGATGAGCGCTTTGACAATCGGTCTGGCCTACGAAGCGGTGTTCGCCGCCATCCCCGACCCTGCCTACCTGCTGGATGGCACGGGCCGGCTGGTGTCGTGTAGCGCGGCGGGCGCCCGGGCGCTCGGCCGTGAGGCAGGCGCGCTGTCGGGCCGGCACTGGAGTGAGCTGGGGCTGCCGCAGGAGGCACTGACCGCGCTGGAGTCCGCGCGCGTCCGCGTGGTGACGCTGCGCGAGTCCACCACCGTGGAGGCGCCGTGGCCGGGCGCGCAGGGCATCCGCCGGCACGCGCTGGTGCTCACGCCGCTGGGCACGGACGCGGATGCGTCCCCGGTCGTGCTGGTGACGGCGCGGGCGCTCACGGAAGCCGAGGCCGTCTATTCGCGCGCGCTGGAGCTGGAGCAGGCCGCGCGCGCGGAGGTGGAGACCGCCGAGCGCCGCCGGTCCTTCCTGTACCAGGCGATGACGACGCTGTTCACGCACCCGCCGGATCCGCAGGGCATGTACACGCTGCTCGCGCACCTGGCGGTGCCGGACCTGGCGGACTGGTGCCTGGTGGACGCGCTGGAGCAGGGCCCGTGGGTGGGCCGCGCGGCGGTGGCGTGCCTGGACCCGACGCAGCAGGAGCGCGCCCGGGGCCTGCCCATGCGCACGGAGGTTCGCGACGACGCGCCGGTGGGCCTGTTGCGCGTGCTGCGCACGGGCGAGCCGGAGCTGGTGCCCGCGGTGACGGAGTCGCTCTTGCGCGCGGCGGCGGCGGAGCCCGCGCACCCGGCGATGCTGGAGGCGTTGCAGGCGCGCTCGTACATGATCATCCCGCTGCGCGCGCGCGGCCACACGCTGGGCGCGGTGACGTTCGTGAGCTCCGGCTCCGGCCGCCGCTACGGCCCGGACGACCTGGCGCTGGCGGAGGACCTCTGCCTGCGCGCGAGCCTGGCCATCGACAACGCTCGGCTGGTGGGTGAGTCCCGCCGGGCGGCGCGCGCTCGCGAGGACCTGCTCGCGGTGGTGTCGCACGACCTGAAGAACCCGCTGGGCGTGGTGCAGCTGGGCGCGGCGCTGCTCCTGCGCGGCACCGCGGGCAAGCCGGGCGGCGAGGCGGTGGCGAAGCAGGCCACGCGCATCAACGACGCGGCGGAGCGCATGTCGCGGCTCATCAGCGACCTGTTGGACTGGGGCCGCCTGGAGGCGGGCCACCTGCCGCTGGAGCTGGGCGAGCACACCGCCGTGGCGCTGGCCACGGAGGCGCTGGAGGCCATCCGGCCGCTGGCGGAGGCCAAGGGGCTGCACCTGGAAGCGGACCTGCCCACGGAGGGCCTGCGCGTGAAGTGCGACCGCAGCCGCGTGCTCCAGGTGATGGGCAACCTGCTGGGCAACGCCGTGAAGTTCACTCCGCCGGGCGGCACGTTGGCGGTGAAGGCGGTGATGCGCGGCGGCGAGGTGTCCTTCGACGTGCGCGACACGGGCAACGGCATCACGCCGGACGCGCTGCCGCACATCTTCGACCGCTACTGGCAGGCGCGCGACGCGGCTGCCCGCGGCACCGGCCTGGGGCTGGCCATCGCCAAGGGCCTGGTGGAAGCGCACGGCGGCTCCATCCGCGCGGAGAGCATCCTGGGCACCGGCAGCGTCTTCAACTTCACGCTGCCCGTGGCGCACGTGGGCATGCCCGTCGCCGCCCCGCAGGCCGCGGCCTCCGGTGGCATGTCGCGTCCGCGCGACACCTACGAGCACTGAGTCAGCGCCCCTTCCTCCGCGCGGGCGGGGTGAGCACCTGCCGCGCGTGCTCCAGGAAGGCGCGCAGCGCGGGTGACACCTGCGCTCGGCTGGGGAAGTAGAGGAAGAGGCCCGGCACGGACGCGGCGTACTCCTCCAGCACGCGGCGCAGCGTGCCCGCCTTCAGCTGCCTCTCCACCTGGGACTCCAGCACGTACGCCAGGCCCAGGCCGGCCTCCGCCAGCCCCAGCCAGACGCGCTCGTCGTTGGTGGTGACGGCGCCGCGCACCGGCAGCCGCCACGTGCGCGAGCCCTTCTCCAGATCCCACGGCAGCAGCGCACCGGTGTTGGACGAGCGATAGGTGAAGCAGTCGTGATGGAGCAGGTCCTTCGGCTTCACCGGTGTGCCGTGGCGCTCCAGGTACTCCGGAGTGCCCACCACGACGAAGCGGAACGGGGGCGCGATGCGCACCGCCACCATGTCCCGCTCCAGGTACTCCTCCAGCCGGATGCCCGCGTCGAAGCCCTCCGCGACGATGTCCGCCTTCCGGTTCTCCACCACCAGGTCCAACTCCACCTGGGGATGGCGCTCGCGGAACGAGGCCAGCAGCGGCGTGAGCACGAAGGGCAGCGCGGTGGACGGCAGCGTCAAGCGCAGCGCGCCCGTCAGCGTCCCGGGCCGCGAGGACGCGTCCTTGAGGGCGCCCAGGGCCTGCGCCACGCCCGGCCCGGCCTGCTCCACCAACCGCCGCCCCGCCGCCGTCACCGCCACGCTGCGCGTCGTGCGCGACAACAGCGGCACACCCAGCCGCTCCTCCAACTGGCGCACCGTGTGGCTCAGCGCGGAGGCCGACACGCCCAACTCCGCCGCCGCGGCCGCGAAGCTTCGGTGCCGGGCGACAGCGAGGAACTGGTGCAACGCATTGAGCGGAGTGAGAGCCATTCCTGAGCTTTCTTCAGGAGTCCATCCAGATTCCAGACCTACTCCCGGAAGCGCCCATTTCCTATCCCTTGTCCTGTCTCGCGAAAGCAGCACCCTTCCCTAGCGCGAGCAGGAGTCCTCCCATGGCATCCCCCACCCTGCCCCTGTCCGGCCGCATCGCCGTCATCACCGGCGCCTCCAGCGGCATCGGCGCCGCCACCGCCCTGCGCCTCGCACGGGACGGCGCGAGCGTCGCCCTGCTCGCGCGCAGCAAGGAGCGGCTGGACGCGCTCGCCTCCACCATCACGCAAGGGGGTGGCCGGGCGCTCGCCCTGGGCACCGACGTGCTGGACGCGCGGTCCGTGAAGGAGGCCGCGAAGGCCATCGCGGGCGAGCTGGGCGTCGCGGACCTGGTCCTCAACAACGCCGGCCTCATGCGGCCCACGCCCATGGAGGCGCACCCCACGGAGGACTGGGAACAGATGATCGACTTGAACGTGAAGGCCAGCGTGCGCGTCGTGGAGACCTTCGTGGAGCCGCTGCTGGCGGCGGCGAAGGCGGGCGGGCGCTCGGACCTCATCAACGTGTCGTCCGTGGCCGCGCAGGCGGTGTACCCGAACTTCAACGTCTACGGCGCCACCAAGGCCGCCGTCACCCACCTGTCCCGTCACCTGCGCGCGGAGCTGGGCCCCCGCTTCGTCCGGGTGATGGCCCTGGAGCCGGGGCTGGTGGACACCGCGCTGCACGACGGCAACACCGACCCGGGCGCGCGAGCCTGGCTGGAGGGCGCTCGGAAGTCGCTCACCTGGATGTCGCCGGAGGAGGTCGCGGGCATCATCGCCTTCGCCACCGCCCTGCCGCGGCACATCAACTTCCAGCAGCTCACCCTCATGCCCACCCAGCAGGCCTGAGCCGCTCCCCACGCCTGTTGCCGAGGTGGCCTTCAGCGTGCCATGCAGGCGCCTTATGTCCTTCCTGCATCAGGCGCTGGTGTTCCTGGCCGCCGCGGTCGTCGCCGTGCCCCTCTTCAAGAAGCTGGGGCTGGGCTCCGTGCTGGGCTACCTGGCGGCGGGCGCGGCCATCGGGCCGTATGGCGCGGGCCTCATCTCCGACGTGGAGAACGTCCTCCACACCGCCGAGCTGGGCGTGGTGCTGCTGCTGTTCGTGATTGGCCTGGAGCTGCAGCCGTCGCGCCTGTGGAACCTGCGCCGCTCCGTGTTCGGCATGGGCGGCGCGCAGGTGGTGCTGACGGGCCTGCTGCTCGCGGGCGTGTCGAAGGCGCTGGGCCTGTCCTGGAACGCGGCCATCGTCGCGGGCTTCGGCCTGTCGCTGTCCTCCACCGCGTTCGCGCTCCAGCTGCTCGGGGAGAAGAACCAGCTCACCGCCGAGCACGGTCAGCTGGCCTTCGGCATCCTCCTGTTCCAGGACCTGGCCGTCATCCCACTCCTGGCCGCGCTGCCGCTCCTGGGCCGGTCCGACACGCCGTCCACGGAGCCCGGGTGGCTGATGGCCGTGAAGGCCGTGGGTGCGGTGCTCGTGGTGGTGGTGGCGGGCCGACACCTGCTGCGGCCGGTGTTCCGCGCGGTGGCGTCCGTACACAGCCAGGAGCTGTTCACCGCGACGGCGCTGCTCGTCGTCGTGGGCACCGCGACGCTGGTCAGCGCGGTGGGCCTGTCCATGCCGATGGGCGCGTTCCTCGCGGGCGTGCTGCTGTCGGAGTCCGAGTACCGCCACGAGCTGGAGGCGGACATCGAGCCCTTCAAGGGCCTCTTGCTGGGCCTGTTCTTCATCGCCGTGGGCATGTCCTTGAACCTGGCGCTGCTCGCGCGCGAGTCCCTGCGCGTGCTGGCGCTGGTGCTGGGCCTCACCTTCCTCAAGGCGCTGGTGCTGTACGGGCTGGGTCGGGTGGGGCTGAAGAAGCCGGGCTCCGCGGAGAGCCTGGCGGTGGTGATTTCGCAGGGCGGTGAGTTCGCCTTCGTCCTCTTCTCCCTGGCCGTGTCCTTCCACGTGATGGAGCGCGAGCAGGCGGACCTGCTGGTGCTGGTGGTGGGCCTGTCCATGGTGGTGACGCCGTTCCTGTCCGCCATCCACGAGCGCTGGGTGGCGCCGCGATTCAAGAACAAGGGCCCTCAGCGCGAATACGACGTGTCCCCGGAAGAGGACCACCCGGTCATCATCGCGGGCATGGGGCGCGTGGGTCAGGTGGTGGCCCGCCTGCTGCGCGCGCGCCGCATCGGGTTCACCGCCATCGACGCGAGCGCGGAGCACATCGACTTCATCCAGCGCTTCGGCAACCAGGTGTTCTACGGCGACGCGTCCCGGTTGGATTTGCTGCGCGCCGCCCGCGCGGAGAAGGCCAAGGTGTTCGTGCTGGCCATCGACGACATGGCCGCGTCCCTGCGCACCGCGCAGATGGTGAAGGAGCACTTCCCGCACCTGACCATCTACGCCCGGGCGCGCAACCGCGAGCACGCGTACCGGCTGCTGGACATGGGCGTCACCCATCTCATCCGTGAGACGTTCGACGCGAGCCTCACCATGGCCGGAGACGTGCTCCAGGAGATGGGCCTCACCTTCGCGGAGGCCCGCCGGTCCGTGGAGCGCTTTCGCGAGCACGACGAGGCCCTGATGCTGGAGAGCGCCAAGGTCTTCAAGGACGAGAAGAAATTCATGGAGGTCATCGTCCGCGCGCGCCGCGAGCTGGAGCTGTTGTTCGAGAAGGACGAAGCCGAGCAGAAGTCGGTCTGAGGGGGGACGCACGACCAATGAGCGCCGATACCGCTGGCCACTCGAAGTCCTCCCGCCTCTACCTCTGGGTGCTGGCCGCCATCTTCGCGGGGGGCCTGCTGGGCCACTTCGCGCCGTCCACGGCGGTGAAGCTCAAGCCCTTGGGCGACGCGTTCATCGCGCTGGTGAAGATGCTCATCTCCCCGGTCATCTTCCTGACCGTGGTGCTGGGCGTGGCCAACGTGGCGGACATGAAGAAGGTCGGCCGGGTGGGCGGCAAGGCGCTGCTCTACTTCGAGGTCATCTCCACGTTCGCGCTCATCATCGGCGCGGTGGTGGTGACGGTGCTCAAGCCCGGCTCCGGCTTCAACGTGGACCCACGCACGCTGGACGCGAGCGCCGTGGCCCGCTTCGCCCAGCAGGCTCATGACCAGTCCACCGCGGGCTTCCTCTTGCACATCATCCCGCGCACCTTCGTGGACGCCTTCACCGGCGAGGGCGACCTGCTCCAGGTGCTGCTCCTGGCGCTGCTGTTCGGCTTCTCGCTCACGGCCATTGGCGCGACGGCGAAGCCCGTGGTCGTCCTCTTCGAGGCGCTCTCCAAGGCCTTCTTCCACATGATTGGCACGGTGATGAAGCTGGCGCCCATTGGCGCGGGCGCGTCCATGGCCTTCACCCTGGGCGCCTACGGCGTCACCAGCCTGGGCCCGCTGTTGCGCCTGATGGGGTGCTTCTATCTGGCGTGCGTGCTCTTCGTCGTGTGCGTACTGGGGCTCGTCGCTCGGGTGACGGGCTTCTCCATCCTGAAGTTCCTGCGCTACATCCGCGCGGAGCTGTTCCTGGTGCTGGGCACGTCGTCGTCCGAGTCCGCGCTGGTGCCGCTGATGCAGAAGCTGGAGCGGCTGGGCTGCTCCAAGTCCGTGGTGGGACTGGTGGTGCCCAGCGGCTACTCGTTCAACCTGGACGGCACCAACATCTACCTCACCATGGCGGCGCTGTTCGTGGCCCAGGCGCTCAACGTGGACCTCACGTTCACGCAGACGGCCACGCTGCTGGGCGTGGCGATGCTCACGTCCAAGGGCGCGTCCGGTGTGACGGGCGCGGGATTCATCACCCTGGCCGCCACGCTGGCGGTGGTGCCGTCCGTGCCGGTGGCGGGGCTGGCGCTCATCCTGGGCATCGACCGGTTCATGAGCGAGGCGCGCGCGCTCACCAACTTCATTGGCAACGGCGTGGCCAGCATCGTCGTGTCCCGCTGGGAGAATGAGCTGGACCGCGAACGGCTGCACGCGGAGCTCAACGGCGTATCCACTCCCGAGGCGCCGCCCGCCGACGCAGGAACGACTGCCTGATCAGGGGTGCGCCACCGCGTCGCGCACCGCCTCTTTCAGCACGTCCAGGTCCACCGGCTTGTCCAACAACTGCCGGGCGCCCAGCCGCAGGGCCTCCGCGTGCGTCTCCTCGTCGGCGAAGGCGCTGAGCAGCAGCACCGGGCACGCGATGCCCTGCGCGCGCAACCTCCCGAGCGCCTCCAGGCCGGTGCGCCCCGGCATGCGCACGTCGCTGACGATGAGGTCCGGCGGAGCGAGCGTCCCACCGTGGCCCTGCATCATCGCCACGTAGTCACCCAGCTCGAAGCCGTCCTCCACCTCCACCACCGTGTAGCCCGCGCGCGCCAACGTGCGCACGAGCATCGCGCGCATCGCGTCGTCGTCCTCGGCCACCAGGATGCGCGGGGCGTGCGTTGCTTCTCCTTGCGAAGGTGCGTTCGTCATTTGATTGCGGAGGAGCATGGCGCATGCCACGTGCGTCGCCCCATGCCTTCAGGGGCCGTGGATCCGTCGTGCCGCGTGGGTCTCCGGGGCATCCTGCCCCCGTCGGGGCGATGTGCCCCAGGCATGCATGGACATCCTGCCCAGCGTTGGCAGCGCCCCACTCTGGGCCGCGGATTGGCATGGCCAATGCTCTAGCTCCAGTCAGCCCCGCACCCCACACCCCAATCCACACCTCGCGGGCATGACACGGAGTCTCTCCATGAAGCGCACTTCCGCCCTGGTCCTCGGTCTGTCCCTGTCCCTCGCCTCGGGCGCCTTCGCCGCCGAGGCCAAGCCCGCCAAGAGCGCGCCCGCCGCCCAGGCGAAGGCCGGCGCCAAGGCGAAGAAGGCGAAGCAGGGCACCTCCCAGAAGGCCCCCGCCGCCCCGGCTGAAGGCTCGAGCAGCAACTAGCCACGGACTGTCGTGACGCAGCACCCGCGGTACTCGTAGCGTACCTCCCCGGTCCGTGTGTTCCTTCCCCCTCACGCACGAACCGGGGGTTGCCTCTTCCGTGAAGCTCGCTCGCAAATTCACCCTGGCCCTCGTGCTGCTCGCCGTCGCGGTGATGGCCGGGCTCCAGGCGTTCCAGGTCAACCGGGAGCTCGCCCGGTCGGAAATCGACACGCAGCACGACCACCGCCTGCTCGGTCACACGCTGGCCGGCTCCATTGGCAAGGCGTGGCAGTTGGCGGGTGAGTCCGAAGCGCTCACGCTCCTCAACCAGGCCAACCGCTTCCAGGAGCAGGTGCGGCTGCGCTGGGTGTGGCTGGACGGTGGACCGGGCTCCGGCTTCGCGCCGGCGCTGCCCCCCGCCCTGCTGCTCAGCCTGCGCGCGGGCAACGACGGCTGGTTGATGGACGAGTCCACCAGCCCGGGCGTGCTGCGCTCGTACACGCCGGTGTTCCTGGGGCGGCGCATGGGCGCCATTGAAATCACCGAGTCCATGTCCGAGCAGGAGATGCACGTGCGCACCACCGTGGTGGGCACCGTCATCGCCACGGCGGCGCTCTCCCTCTTCTTCCTCCTGGCCGCCATGGCCATGGGCCGCAAGCTGGTGGGCCAGCCCGTGGAGCAGTTGGTGCATCTGGCGGGACGGATTGGCGAGGGCGACCTCACCGCGCGCGTGCCCCTGCGGCGTGAGCGCGGCGACGAACTGACGACGCTGGCGGTGGCCATGAACCGGATGGGTGAACAACTGGAGGAGACGCGGGCCCGGCTGGCCACGGAGACGGCGGCGCGCCTGCGCACGGTGGAGCACCTGCGGCACGCGGATCGGCTCACCACGGTGGGCAAGCTCGCGTCCGGCGTGGCGCACGAGTTGGGCACGCCGCTCAACGTCGTCATGGGCCGCGCGAAGATGGTCTCCTCCGGCGAGGCGGAGGGCGACGAGGTGAACGAGTGCGCACGCATCATCTTCCAGCAGGCCCAGCACATGACCGGCATCATCCGGCAGCTGCTGGACTTCGCCCGGCGCCGCACGCCCTCCCGCGCGCCGGAGGACTTGTCCCTGCTGGCGGAGCGCACGCTGTCCCTGCTCAAGCCCATGGCCACCAAGCGGAGCGTGACGCTGTCCCAGGAGGTGCCCCCGGGCTTCACCGTGGAGGTGGACTCGGGGCAGTTCCAGCAGGTGCTCACCAACCTGGTGATGAACGGCCTCCACGCGATGAACCGGCCCGGCACCTTGCGCGTGCGCTCGCAGGTGCTGCGCTCCACGCCGCCCGCGGACGTGGGCGGCCCGGAGCAGGACTGGGTGCGGCTGGACGTGGAGGACGAGGGCTCGGGCATTCCCGCGGACGTGCTGCCCCACGTCTTCGAGCCCTTCTTCACCACCAAGGACGTGGGCGAGGGAACGGGGCTCGGGTTGTCCGTCTCCTATGGGATGGTGCGCGACCACGGCGGCTGGATTGACGTGAAAAGCGAGCCGGGCCGTGGGAGTTGTTTCTCCATCTACCTGCCGCCAGGGAAGGACGCATGCCAGGCCGCATCCTGATTGTCGAAGACGAGCGCGAGATGCGCGCCATGGTGGAGAAGGGCCTCCAGCGCCGGGGCTTCCAGCCCGTGGCAGTGGCCGCCGCGGACGAGGCGCTCCAGAAGCTTGCCGCCGAGGACTTCGACACCGTCCTCACCGACCTGCGCATGCCGGGCATGGACGGTCTGGCGCTGTGCGAGCGCATCGTGCTCAACCGGCCGGACATCCCCGTGGTCGTGGTGACCGCCTTCGGCAGCCTGGAGACGGCCGTGGCCGCCATCCGCGCGGGCGCCTACGACTTCATCACCAAGCCCATCGACCTGGACGCCCTGGTGCTGGTGCTGGAGCGCGCGGTGCAGCACCGCGCCCTGCGCGCGGAGGTGCGCCGCCTGCGCCAGGCCCTGGACCAGCGCCAGGACGACGGCGCGCTCGTGGGAGAGAGCCCCGCGCTCAAGCAGGCGTACGCGCTCATCGACCGGGTGGCGGACGTGGACGCCACGGTGCTGATTACCGGTGAGAGCGGCACGGGCAAGGAGGTGGCCGCGCGCGCCCTCCACGCGCGGGGCCGGCGCAAGGAGGGGCCCTTCGTGGCCATCAACTGCGCGGCCATGCCGGAGCAGCTTTTGGAGAGCGAGCTGTTCGGCCACGCCAAGGGCGCCTTCACCGACGCGAAGGCCTCGCGCACGGGCCTGTTCGTGAAGGCGAATGGGGGAACGCTGTTCCTGGATGAAGTGGGCGAGCTGCCCATGACGCTCCAGCCGAAGTTGCTGCGCGCGCTGCAGGAGCGCGTGGTGCGCCCGGTGGGTGGGGACACGGAGACGCCCTTCGACGCGCGCATCGTCGCGGCGACCAACCGCGACCTGGAGCTGGCGGTGGAGGAGAACCGCTTCCGCGAGGACCTCTACTACCGGCTCAACGTCATTGGCCTGGAGCTGCCCCCGCTGCGCGCGCGCGGCAACGACGTGCTGCTCTTGTCGCAGCGCTTCGTGGAACAGTTCGCGACCCGCACGGGCAAGAAGGTGGTGGGCCTGTCCCCCGCGGCGGCGCAGCGCCTGCTGGCCTACGGGTGGCCGGGCAACGTGCGTGAGTTGCAGAACTGCATCGAGCGCGCCGTGGCGCTCACGTCCTTCGAACAGCTCACGGTGGATGACCTGCCGGAGCGCATCCGCAACTACAGCACGCCGCGCGTGGTGCCGGAGAACACGGACCCGTCGGAGCTGGTGACGCTGGAGGAGCTGGAGCGCCGCTACATCCACCGCGTGCTGGAGGCGGTGGGCGGAAGCCGCACGCTCGCCGCGCGCATCCTGGGCGTGGACCGCAAGACGCTCTACCGGAAGCTGGAGCGCGGAGACACCGAGCCTCGGGAGGCCAAGGAGCCTCGTGAGCCCAGGAAGCCCTGAGCCGGGGAGGCACGGGGCACGCCTCCCCCCGGGTGACGTCCACCCCCCTTTTTCCCAGCACCTGGGAGCCCCTGGACCATCCGCTCCGGCCAAAACCCTCCGCCATGGGCGCAAGTCACGTCATCCCTCGGGGCGGGCCCCCGCTTTGCCTCGCGCGGGGTATGGTTCCAGGAGGATGCGTTCCGTTCCCGTCCAGAGCCGTGTCTTCTGTCGCGTGGTGGACCTCGCGCGCAAAGCAGGCGACAGGAATGTCACTGACCCGTTTCCTCCAAGAGGTTTCTCCCTACCCTCGGAAATCCACGAGTCCGCGTTTCGCGTAACAGGCAGTCAGGACGCCCGCCGCTGTCCTGGTCCCGTGTTCCGGCATTGAAGCCGGGCACGCTCCGCCGCACTGCTGTGTTTCCCACCTGAAGGAACCCGCTCCCCGTACCCCGACGACCCACCGATGGCCCAAGCTCCTGCCCGCCCGCGTTCCCGTCCTTCCGCCCCGTCCCCGACGGAGGCCTCTGGCCCGGGTCTGCAAACGCTGCTGGAGGCGCTGCCAGAGGCCTTCCTCGGTGTGGACGCGGGCTGGCGCATCACCTGGCTGAGCCGGCGCATGCGCGAGCTGCTGGGGCCCCGCGTCCAGCCGGGCGATGACGTGCGCAAGAAGGTGGCGGACGTGCTGGGCTTGAGCCAGCACCTGCGCCTGGACGTGCCCGCCACCGAGCAGCCCTCCTCCGAGCCCTACGAGCACCGCTGGCACGAAGGCGGCTTCTGCTTCGAGGTGAGCACCCGCCCCGTGGACGGCGGCCTGCTGGTGCACTGCCGCGACATCTCCCGCGAGGTCCAGGCCCGCCACGAGTTGCAGCGCGTGGGCCAGCTCTTCCAGGCGGTGATGGAGGGCACCACCGACGCCATCTACATCAAGGACATGGATGGCACCTACCAGGTCATCAACTCGGCGGGCGCGCGCGCCGTGGGCCGCGACACCGTGGCCGAGGTGCGCGGGCGCACCGACGCGGAGCTCTTCCCGCCCGACGAGGCCCGCATCAACGTGAAGCACGACCGGGACGTGCTCAAGGCGGGCCACCCCCTCACCTACGAGGATTCGCATCAGTCCCCCAGCGGGGACATCCGCGTGTGGCAGTCCACCAAGGGCCCGCTGCGCGACCCGGAAGGGAACGTGTTCGGCCTGTTCGGCATCAGCCGCGACATCACCCAGCGCAAGTGGGCGGAAGAAGAGGTGCTCCGGCACACCGAGTTCCAGGAACACTTGATGGGCATCATCAGCCACGACATCCGCAGCCCGCTCGGCGCCATCATGAACTGGTCGCGCGTGCTCGCGGCCGGTGGGCCCGCGGAGGAGACGGCGCGCACCAGCCAGCGCATCGCCACCGCGGCGGTCCGCATCGAACGGCTGACGCGCCTGCTGCTGGACTTCACCCGCGCCCGGCTGGTGGGCGGCGTGGTGATTGAGCCGCGCGGCACGGACACGCAGGAGCTGCTGGCCAAGGTGGCGCACGAGTTCCGCGTGGCCTTCCCGAAGCGCGACATCGTCGTGGACCACAAGGGCAACACGCAGGGGCACTGGGACCCGGACCGCCTGGCGCAGGTGGTGTCCAACCTGGTGGAGAACGCCCTCAAGTACAGCCCGGCGGACGCGCCCGTGCTGCTGTCCACTCGCGGCCTGCGCAACAAGGTGGTGGTGACGGTCCACAACCAGGGCCGCCCCATTCCGGAAGCCACCCTGCCCCACCTCTTCGAGCCCTTCCGCCAGGGCCCGCAGCAGACGCGCACGCTGAAGATGAGCTACGGCCTGGGGCTCTACATCGTGCGCGAAATCGTGCACGCCCACGGCGGCACCATCGAGGTCACCTCCTCCGAGGGCGACGGCACCACCTTCACCGTCACGCTGCCGCGCCGCGCGCCGCCCCGGAAGGGCCCGCCGCCCGAGCCGCCTTCGCC
>NZ_RAWF01000786.1:0-254 GCF_003612075.1 Corallococcus sp. CA041A | reverse complement strand
CATTGACGCCGCCGCACAACCACCAATACGCAACGTCCGTACGCAGCCTCGCCGCAATGGCGTGAGCGCTGGAGAGGCCCTCCATCTGCCCGTACACCCACAGCGCTAGCAACAGCCTCGGGTCCACTGAGCCTGGCCCGGTTCCGTGGACACCCGAGATGTGATGGAAGGAGCACGGGATGTCCGCGACTGACGAAAAGCAGAGGAAGCCCCGCAGGCCGCGCCGGGAGTTCACGGCGGAGTACAAGGCCGGG
>NZ_RAWF01000785.1:0-274 GCF_003612075.1 Corallococcus sp. CA041A | reverse complement strand
CCATCGTACCAGTAGGCGCCTTCGACGGATCCGTTTCCGCCGACCCACCAGAGCTCCATGCTGCCCGGGATGCGCGAAACCGCTGCGATACCACTGCTCGTGGATGCGCTGCCGGGACCTGCGATCTGGTACCGCGCCCAGGGCTGGCCATCGTACCAGTAGGCGCCTTCGACGGATCCGTTTCCGCCGACCCACCAGAGCTCCATGCTGCCCGGGATGCGCGAAACCGCTGCGATACCACTGCTCGTGGATGCGCTGCCGGGACCTGCGATCT
>NZ_RAWF01000784.1:0-363 GCF_003612075.1 Corallococcus sp. CA041A | reverse complement strand
CCGGCTGCTGACACGCAGCCGGCTTTTTTGCGTCTACTTCGTGCTGGAGGCCCCTGCCTCCCTTGAGGCTCAGTAGCCAGTCAGCCTTCACCCCTATTCCGCGCAGACCTCCAGTCGGACAGGTTTTTCTCCGACCGGGCCCGGAGGGTGCCCCCTGGCTGGCAATGAGAAGGGTGGGCCCGCACGTCCATGTCAGACCCCTGTGGTTGGATGGCGATGCTGGGACGAGGAAGGGGATGGGGATGGAACGGCGAGGACTCGTGGCCTATGTGGAGGCGCAAATCGAGCGCGATATCGCGCTGGGGCGGCTGCACCCGAGCGGACAATTCGGCTCCGAAGCGAAGCTGGCGCGCCGCTATGAGG
>NZ_RAWF01000783.1:0-380 GCF_003612075.1 Corallococcus sp. CA041A | reverse complement strand
GCTGAACATGGTTGAGCAGGCGCCGGCCGATCTCGGTGGGTGTCGGCGGCGTGGCCCGGACCAGCACCGGCTGGCCGACCCGCGCTTCGAGCAGTTTGATGCGCTGGGAAATGGCCGACTGCGACAGACCGAGCATCTGCGCGGCGCGCTCGAAGCCGGCCTGCTCGATGACCGCGGCGAGGGCCGAAAGCAGCTTGTAGTCGAACATCATTTTTCCTAATGCGGGATGAGGTTTATTGGTTTTTCTTATAGTGCTTGAGCCGGGAGAATGACAGTCATTGAGGGCCTTATCGCTGGCAAGCCAGCTCCCACAGGATTTCGTGGGCGCTGGCTTGCTAGCGACAAGGTCCGGAACGCACTGAAAATCCGGAGTCATCCCC
>NZ_RAWF01000782.1:0-381 GCF_003612075.1 Corallococcus sp. CA041A | reverse complement strand
GTCTAGAGGAATGGTTGTCACGCCGCTGGTTTCGGCCACGCGGCGCACAGAATCCGGCTTATCGGTCCGCTTCGCTTCTTATTTATTCCGATGCCGTCGGCTGGGTGGCCAGGTCCACCAGTTCCAACGAGTGCGTGATCTCGGCCGTCTTGGCCAGCATGATCGATGCCGAGCAGTATTTCTCGTGCGACAGCTGCACGGCACGCTCTACCGTTTCCCGCTTCAGGTTGCGTCCCGTCACCGTGAAGGTGAAGTGGATGCGCGTGAAGACCTTCGGATCGGTCTCGGCGCGGTCGGCGTGCAGCTTGACGCTGCAGCCTTGCACGTCCTGGCGACCCCGCTTCAGGATCAGCACCACGTCATAGGCGGTGCAGCCACCGG
>NZ_RAWF01000781.1:0-382 GCF_003612075.1 Corallococcus sp. CA041A | reverse complement strand
CAGTGTCGCCAGGGCTGTTCATCCCGGTTGCAGAGACCTCCGGCCTGATATTGAGCATAGGCGCATGGGTGCTGGAACAAGCCTGCAGGCAGCTTGTCGCCTGGTCGACGGATCCGGCACTGGCTGGCCTCCAGGTGTCGGTCAATGTCAGCGCGCGGCAGTTCCGGCATCCCGACTTCACCGGCCAGGTGGCGGCGCTTCTGCAGCAGTCCAGCGTTGACGCGTCGCGCCTGAAAATCGAGCTGACAGAAACCATGATGATCGAGGACATCGAGGACACGGTGGCCAAGATGCTGATCCTCAAGGGCATGGGTGTGTGCTTCGCGCTGGACGACTTCGGCACCGGTTATTCCTCGCTTTCCTACCTGAAGCGGCTGCCGAT
>NZ_RAWF01000780.1:0-382 GCF_003612075.1 Corallococcus sp. CA041A | reverse complement strand
GTTCCGCGATCTCTCGTACAACGAGACGCAGGTGCTCGCCAAGGACTACGAAGAAGCGGCGCTCTACAGAGACATGCAGGGCGATACGATCAACCAGCTCGTGCGGCGCCTGGGTGCCGTGAAGCTGCCGTCGTAAGCGGCGGATCAGGGCAAGGTTTGCCATGCAATTGCGGCTCGATGCGCTCGAAGGTCATCTGAAGCAGGCCACTGCCAAGGGGCTCGCGCCGCTGTACGTGGTGCATGGCGACGAGCACCTGCTGGCGCTGGAAGCCGTCGACGCACTGCGGCAGGCCGCGCGCGCGCAGGGTTTTACCGAGCGCGAGGTGATGAGCGTCGAGCGCGGTTTCTCGTGGTCGCGCGTGACCGAGGCGCAGCAGTCGAT
>NZ_RAWF01000779.1:0-383 GCF_003612075.1 Corallococcus sp. CA041A | reverse complement strand
TCCCAATGGACTTCAGCGGCCTGTTGGTCGATGAAAGCGAAGGTGGGCGCCCACCGCCAAGGGCCTAGTTCGGCAAGTGTTTCATCGATTGTTACGTTGGAATCGCCGGCCACAACGCGGTACCTACCGTCACCGGGAAAGCGGGTCCGAAGGGCGACGTCCAATTCAGAGGCAAGCGGGTTAAGCTCGCAAAACCGGAGCCGCGTGAAAGGTGGATCGGCTTTCATAGCGATAAGAGAAGAGCCATCAAATTTCTCTCCCATGTCGCGGTCTATGTTCTCGGGCTGGCCCGCCATCAAGTCGAGGTAAATTCGTTCACGAGAAGTCTGACTAGCCCTGTTGAAGGCCGGGAGGTACCCGGCAAGTATCTCCAGTTTGTTTCG
>NZ_RAWF01000778.1:0-383 GCF_003612075.1 Corallococcus sp. CA041A | reverse complement strand
TCTGTAGGTAGAGCGGACGAGTGCAAGGCGCTGCGGCTTGAATGGGTGGCGCCTGCGTCTTAGCCTTGAGCATGAAAGGTGGTGTGACGAAGGTTATGACGCGGTCGTGCCGGAAGGCCGAAGCACGGCCTTTCGCCTGTCGTCAACTACCGTTATCAGGCCCAAGATTGCGGCCATCGCTGATCAAAAGAATGTGGCTTGTAGTTGCCGCTCCGCCCCGTCACAGCTGCGGAATGATCTCCATGGACAGTTGTTCTAGGCGATTTTCGATCGCACTTTGAACGGCTAGACCGTCTCGGCGCATTGCTTCGCTTTGCGCCCATCCGCTGCTTGGCCGTATTGCACGGCGGTAGTGGTTCTTGTGTGAGCTCTTCACACAGGCC
>NZ_RAWF01000777.1:0-383 GCF_003612075.1 Corallococcus sp. CA041A | reverse complement strand
TCGTGAGGGTGATCTCTTCGTCGTTTTTCTTGAGCGTGCGCGTGGCCAGGTTGAGCACGAAATCGCCAAAGGCGAACGTTTCCGGCGTCTCGGACGGCGCACCCGGGATTTCGGCGGGGCCGCGGCGGCGCAGCACGGCGTGGATGCGCGCGATCAGTTCGCGGGGGTTGAAAGGCTTGGGAAGATAATCGTCCGCGCCCATTTCAAGGCCGACAATGCGGTCGACGTCTTCGCCCTTGGCGGTAAGCATGATGATGGGCGTTTGATCATTTGCGCCGCGCAGGCGACGGCAGATCGACAAGCCGTCTTCACCCGGCATCATCAGGTCAAGCACGAGCAGGTCGAAGCGCTCGCGCAGCCAGAGTTTGTTCATGGCCGTGGCG
>NZ_RAWF01000077.1:0-35882 GCF_003612075.1 Corallococcus sp. CA041A | reverse complement strand
GCTTCTTGACGGTCGCGAGCCCCAGCCCGAGCCCTTCGGCGATGGCGCTGCTCCCCTTGACGCGGAAGTACGGCTCGAACAGGGAGGGCAGGAGCTCCGGCGTGATGCCCGGCCCCGTGTCGCTGACGCGGGTGCGAATGAAGGCCCCCGTGTCCTCCACGCGGAGGGTGACCCGCCGGGTCGTCGCATCGCCCATGTACTTGATGGCGTTGCGGATCAGGTTGCCGAGCAGGCTCAGGTAGACGCCGGTGCTGCAAGCCACCAGGACCGGCGGAACGGGCTCGTGACGCAGCTCGATGCCGGCCTGCTCCGCCTCCACCGCGAAGCCGCCCAGCAGGTCGGTGATGATCGCCCGGGGTTCGGCCCGGGCACCGGGATCCGGCCGGGCTCCGGAGCGGGCGAAGTCCAGGAGCGCGCCGGTGATGGCATCCGCCCGTGAGAGGCTCCGGATGATGCGCTTGAAGGGCGCGCGAGAGGATTCCTCCGGGGTCTTGCGCAAGCCGAGCTCGGCGGCCATCCGGGCCGAGGACAGCGGGTTGCGGATGTCGTGCGCGACGCGGCCCGCGAACTGCTCCAGCTCCTCTGCTCGCGCTTCGACGAACTTCGTGTGCGCGTCCGCGAGCGCGCGGCGTCCTTGCAGTTCGCGATGGAGCAACCACGCCACGACCCCGGCCAGGATGCCGCACAGCGCGTGGAGGCTCGTGCTCAGCCACACGGCTTCGCGGCGCGCTTCGCGGATGCGCTCCGCCAGCTCCCGTCCCCGGACCGCGTTCCATTCGATGGAGCGCGTGATGTCCTCAAGGAGGCGCCGGCCCGGGGGTTCGACTTCTTGTTCGAACAGCGCCCCCTCCTCCCCCTCCCGCACGGATGCCGCGTCCGTGCGGGCCTGCTTGACCGCGGCTTCGAAGCGCGACCAGGACTCCTGCACGTCCCGCCTCACCGCCTGCTCGCCCGGGAGCGCCGTCAGATCCAGGTACTCGCTGATGCCCGCCCTCGCCTCCGACAGGGCCGTCTCCAGCTCCCGGTCCAGCTCCCCCCGGTGCATCGGCTCATTGATGAACCGGGCGAGGACCAGCTCGGCCTCCAGCACGGCCCTGCGGACGAGCGCGAGGTGCTCGATGCTCGGCGCCGAGTTGTAGATGATCTCATTCGAGAGATCGCTGATGACCCCGGACGATCGCTGGACGATCCAGCTGGTCACGAAGAAGCTGCCCACGACGGCGGCGAAGGCGAGGAAGAGCAGCTTCCACGACACTTCGGTCCTGGCGGGGCGAGGCGTGGGCATGCCCATTCCATGAGCCCCCGCCGCCCGTGCGGCAACCCGGCGGAGGCTCCCCCACGGACGTTCGTCCGGCCGCCCGGCTGTCAGCCCGCGCGAGGAGACAGCCCGCTCACCGCTCCCGCTCGCGACGATGGATGGTGGACACATCGATGCCCAGCAGCTCCGCGGCGCGGGTCTTGTTCCCGCCGCAGTGCTGGACCATCCAGTGGATGTACTCCCCCTCCAGCTTGCGCAGGGTCCACACGCCCTCCTGAGCCTGGGCGAAGGGCGTGGCCTCCTCCGCCGAGGGCACCGGCGCGTGGGGCCGCAGGTCCTCCAGCGTCACCGTCTCCCGGGGGACGAGCACCACCAGCCGCTCCACCAGGTTCTCCAGCTCGCGCACGTTGCCCGGCCAGGGCATGGCGCCCAGCGCGGCCACCACCTCTGGTGACAGCGACGTCACGCGGGAGCGCGGGTTGCGCGCGCGGGAGCGGGCGGTGAAGTGCTCCACCAGTTGGGGGATGTCCTCCCGGCGCTCCTTCAGCGAAGGCACCCGCAGCGTGACGACGTTGAGCCGGTAGAAGAGGTCCGCACGGAAGCGCCCTTCCCTCACGCGCGCCTCCAGGTCCTGGTGCGTGGCGGCCACCACGCGAACATCCACCGTGCGGCTGGCGTCCGAGCCCACCGCGCGCACCTCGCCGTCCTCCAGGATGCGCAACAGCCGCGCCTGGAGCTCCGTGGGCATGTCGCCAATCTCGTCCAGGAACAACGTGCCGCCGTGCGCCTCCACGAACAAGCCGCGCCGCACGGACGTGGCCCCGGTGAAGGCGCCCTTCACGTGGCCGAACAGCTCGCTCTCCAGCAGCGGCCCCGGCAGCGCGGTGCAGTTGACGGCCACGAAGGGGTTGGACGCGCGCGGGCCCTCGACATGGAGCGCGCGGGCCACCAGCTCCTTGCCGCTGCCGCTCTCGCCCCGGAGCAGCACCGGGGCCGCCGCGTGGGCCACCCGGTCGATGAGCTCGTACAGCCCGCGCATGGGTGCGCTCTTGCCTACCAGCGCGCCCAGGCCGGAACGCTCCTGCGACGCCTGCTTCAGCGCCCGGTGCTCCGTGCGCAGCCGGCGGTCCTCCAGCGCGCGGCCCAGGTACAGCCGCACCTCGTCCAGGCGGAAGGGCTTGGTGAAGTAGTGGTACGCGCCCCGGCGCATCGCCTCCACGGCGCTCTCCACGCCGCCGAAGGCCGTCATCAGCAGCACGGGCAGCTCCGGATCCACCGCGCGGGCGGCGTCCAGCACGTCCAGGCCGTCCACCTTCTCCATGCGCAGGTCGGTCAGCACCGCGTCGTACACGCGCGAGCGGATGAGCGTCAGCGCCTCCTGCCCTCCGGTGGCCAGGTCCACCGTCCAGCCCGCGTCGGCCAGCGGCTCCTGGAGCATGCGCCCCATCTCCACGTGGTCGTCCACCACGAGGATGCGCGCGTCAGACGGCAAGTCGCTCGGCATTTCGTTCCTCTGGGACAGCGCGCGCCACCGGCCACAGCACGGTGACGCGGGTGCCCTGCCCCGGCGTGCTCTCCAGCTCCACCCGTCCGCCGTGGTTGCGCACGACGTGGGCCACCATCGTCAGCCCCAGCCCCGTGCCCTGCCCGCGCTTCTTCGTCGTGAAGAACGGATCAAACACCTGGTTGAGGCGCTCCTTCGGAATCCCGCACCCGTCGTCGCGCACGGTGAGCGCGACCAGGCCCCACGTGCCTTCCTCCGGGCCCACCAGCGCGGAAGCCGAGACCTCCACCGTGCCGCCCTCGCGGCACGCATCACAGGCGTTGAGCGTGAGGTTGAGCAGCACCTGCTGGAGCTGATCCGCGTCCGCCGCCAGCGCCGGCACCGACTCCGGCACGTCCACGCTCAAGCTCACCCGCCGCCGCTCCGCCTCCACCTGCAACAGCTCATGCACGCTCCGGGCAAGCGGCCCCAGCGCCACCGGCCGCACCATCGCGGGCTGCAGGCGGGAGAAGTCCAGCAACTGGCGCAGCGTGCGGCTCACCCGGTCGATCTGCTCGACGATGACGCCCAGCCCCGGCCCTTGAGGATGCGTGGGGCCCAGCTTGCTCTGCACGTACTCCGCCCGGCCGCGCACCACGCCCAGCGGCGTGCCGATTTCATGCGCGATGCCCGCCGCCAGCACGCCCACCGTGGCCAGCTTCTCCGCGCGCAACAGCTGCGTCTCCAGCGCGCGCACGTCGCTGAGGTCCTCCACCACCAGGAGCGCGCGCGTCTCCTCCTTCGGGTCCTCCGCGGTCAGCGGCACCGCGTGCAGGTTGTACGTGCCCTCCTCGCCGAAGAGCGCCAGCGGTTCGCCCAGCAGGCTGCGCGGCCGGTCCTCCTGACGCGCGGACGCCACCAGCGCGGACAGCCGCTCCACCACCGGTGCCGGTGCGCTGGGGAACGCGGACGCCAGCGGCGCACCCGTCACGTTGCCGGGCACGCGCGAGCGCAGGGCCTGGTTGACGGCGCTGATCCGCCCGTCCTCCGTCAGCGCGAGGACGCCGGTGGGCAGATGGTCCAATATCTTCCGCGTCCGGTCATGGAGCGCGGCGAGCTGGGCCGCGTGACGGCGGCTCTCCATCAGCGCCACCGCGCGCCGCCGCGCCAGCACCACGTACACCGCGAAGGCCACCAGGAAGAACGCCACCAGCGCGCCCGCGCCCAACAGCCGCACCACCAGCGACTGCTCGTGCGAACGCAGCGCCGCGGTGGACACCAGCGTCGCCACCGCCCAGTGGCTGCCGCCGCGCATGCGGATGGGCGTGTAGACGGCCACCACCTCCGAGCGCCCCAACCCCAGCCGCTCCGCCTCCTGTTCGGACAGGGGCAGCATGCCGCGCGCGCCGGCCTTCAGCCGGGACACCAGGAACGCGAAGCCCGGCACGCCCGAGTCCTTCTGGCTCGCGCGGCCGAACCACTCCGTCAGGGCCGGGTCGCTCGCGGGCGTGGGCTGGCCGTGCGTGCCCACGAGCAGCATCCGCGCCTCCAGGTCCGACGTGACGATGCGCAGCGGCGCGAAGAACGACTCCGTGTCCACCAGCACCGCCACCGCGCCCTCGGGCTTGCCGTCCGTCGCGGGCAGCGCCGTGGCCAGGATGCGCAGCCAACCGCCGTTGGCCGCGTCCAGGCTGGGCGACGTGGTGAGGTCGCCCGGCGGACGCTGCAACGCGCGGCGCGCCGTGTCGGCCATCTCCGCCACCAGCCCCTCGCGCGACACCTGCGCGTCCGGCTTCCGGTCCAACAGCAGCAGCCGCTCCGCGCCGTCGCCGTCGTACGCCGCGATGGCCTTGTACTGGCCCACCGCCTCCAGCAGCGCGCGCAGCTCCCGGCGGTGCTCCGCCAGGGTCCCCGGCTGGGACATCAGCTCGCCGGCGAAGCGCAGGTTCTTGCCCACCTCCTCCAGCGAGTCCGTGACGCCGCCCACGGCCTCGTCCAACTGCTTCTGCCGGTCCCCCGCGAACTGCTCCACCAGGGTCGTCCGGCTGCGCTTCACGAGGGTCCAGACCCCCACCCCCACGCTCGCCAGCGCGGCGCACAAGAGGAGGATGGGCAGGAGCGTGGACCGCATGGGAGGCCCGCAACCTAACCCGTTGGGTGGTCCCAAGTCCTTGTTTCCAAAAGCCTTTATCCCACCAGCCCTCCGGTACTTGCCCGTTGACGGACCGCGTCGCGGAGTGCTACCTACCGGTCGGTAGGTGAAGTGACCTACCGGTCGGTAGGTGGTTTCAGCCCGGCAGGAGCAGGCAGGCCGGCGAGGGAAGGCACGCATGACACCCACGGGGCGCAAACCGGACGAGGGCGAGCGGTACAGGGCCATCCTGGAGACGGCGGCGCGGCTCATCTGCGAGCGCGGCTACGAGGGCACGTCGATGCAGGAGATCGCCGCCGCGTGCCGGATGACCAAGGCGGGGCTCTACCACCACATCCAGAACAAGGAGCAGCTGCTCTTCGCCATCATGAACTACGGGATGGACGTGTTCGAGGAGCAGGTCCTCGCGCCCGTTCAGGCTGTAGCGGATCCGGTGGAGCGGCTGCGCCAGTGCATGCGGCAGAACATCCACCTCGTGACGAGCGGCCGCAGCAAGGAGGTCATCATCATCCTCCACGAGCACGCCACGCTCACCGGTGAAGCGCGCGAGTACATCGACCGGCGCAAGAAGCGCTACGTGCGCTTCCTGGAGGACGCGTTCGCGGAGGCCAACCGCCTGGGCCGCCTGCGCGGCGTGGTGGACCCCACGGTGGCGGCGTTCTCGTTCCTGGGGATGATCCTCTGGGTCTACAAGTGGTTCAAACCGGACGGGCGCCTCACCGAGGAGCAGATCGCCGACGGCATGGTGGAGCTGCTCTTTCCCTCCGCCGCTTCGGTCGTGAGCGCCCCGGCCCCTTCCGCTGAAGACGCGCCCGCGCTGCGCATGGTGCCGCGCGCCGCTTCCGGTTCCAGCTCCGGTTCTGGAGGAGAGCCCCAGTGAACCGCGCCCGTTGGAGTTCCCTGTCGGAGGCGGTGGCATCCATCCCGGACGGCGCGTCGATCGCGGCTGGCGGGTTCATGCTCGGCCGCGCGCCCATGGCGCTGGTGCTGGAGCTGGTGGCGCAGGAGAAGCGCGGTCTGCAGCTCATCTCCCTGCCCAACCCATTGCCGGCGGAGTTCCTGGTCGCGGGCGGGTGCCTCAAGCGCGTGGAGCTGCCCTTCGGCGCGCTGGTGCTGGAGAACCGCGTGCGTCCCCTGCCCTGCCTCAAGCGGGCCATCGAGGCGGGCGAAATCGAATGGCGCGAGCACGACGGCTACCGCGTGGTGCAGCGGCTGCGCGCGGCGTCCATGGGGCTGCCCTTCATCCCCGCGCCGGACTCGGACGTGTCGGAGCTGGCGGAGGTGGACGCGCCGCGCACGGTGGAGGATCCGTTCACGGGCCGCCGCGTGCCGGTGGAGCCCGCGTACTACCCGGACGTGGCGCTCATCCACGCCCGGGCGGCGGACGACAAGGGCAACCTGCTGATCGAGGACCCCACCACGGACCTGCTCGTCGCGGGCGCCGCGAAGCGGATCATCGCCACGGTGGAGGAGCGCGTGCCGAAGCTGTCGCGCGTCACCATCCCCGCCTTCCAGGTGGAGCGCGTGGTGCTCGCCCCCGGCGGTGCGCTGCCCACGGGCTGCCTGGGCCAGTACCCGCATGACGACGCGATGCTCGCGGCCTACCTGGCCGCGGCGGATGCGGGCGACGCGAAGGGCTTCCTCATGTCGCTGCGCGCGACCCGGAGCGCGGCATGATGACGACGACGGTGGACGCGACGCCCGCGGAGACGGTGGTGTCGCTGCTGGCGCGGGAGATTGAAGACGGCTCGGTGGTGGCCACGGGTGTGGCGTCTCCGCTGGTCATCCTGGCCATCGCGGTGGCCCGGGCCACGCATGCGCCGGGGCTGACGTACCTGGCGTGTGTCGGTTCGTTGGATCCTGAGCTGCCGGAGCTGTACCCGTCGTCCGAGGACCTGCGCTACCTGGACGGCCGGTCCGCGGAGGTGAGCATCGCGGACCTGTTCGACCACGCCCGGCGCGGCCGGGTGGACACCGTGTTCTTCGGCGCGGCGGAGGTGGATCCGGCGGGCCGTACCAACATGACGGCGTCCGGCAGCCTGGAGAAGCCACGCACCAAGTTCCCTGGCGTCGCGGGCGCGGCCACGCTGCGCCAGTGGGTGAAGAACCCGGTGCTGCTGGTGCCCCGGCAGTCGCGCCGCAACCTGGTCCCGCAGGTCCAGGTGGCCACGACGCGCGACCCCAGCCGTCCGGTGCGGCTCATCTCCGACCTGGGCACGTATGAGCTGGGCGGGCCCCGTGGGGCGCGGCTGTTGGCGCGTCACCCGTGGGCCACGGTGGACGGCATCGCAGAGCGGACCGGCTTCGAGTTCGCGGTGCCGGACGCGCTGCCCGTCACCTCCCTTCCGGACGCGCGCACGGTGTCGGCCATCCGTGCGCTGGACCCCCGCAACCTGCGCGACGCGCTCGTCGGCGGCTGAAGCACATCTCCCCCAATCTTCAAGCCACACGGAAAAGAGGCACCGCATGGAAGCCGTCGTTCTTCGCCAGTTCGGGAGTGCAGAGAACCTGCGTCTGGAGACCGTGCCGGTGCCCCGGCCGGGCAAGGGCGAGGTGCTGCTGAAGGTCCACGCGTGCGGCGTCTGCTACCACGACGTCATCAACCGCCGCGGCAACCTGCCCCGCACGCACGTACCCGCCATCCTGGGGCACGAGGCCGCGGGCGAGGTGGTGGAGGTGGGCCCGGACACGGTGGGCTGGAAGGTGGGCGACCGCGCGGCGACGCTGCAGCGCATGTCCTGCGGCGAGTGCGCGCTGTGCCTTTCCGGCCGCAACAGCCTGTGCAAGACGGACAATCGCTTCTTCGGCGAGGAGCTCCAGGGCGGCTACGCGCAGTTCATGGTGGCCCCGGTGCGAGGCCTCGGCCGCGTGCCGTCCGACCTGCCCTGGGCGGTGGCCGCGACGGTGTGCTGCACGCTGGGCACCGCCGTGCACACGCTGCGCACGCGGGCGAAGGTGAAGGCCGGTGAGACGGTCCTCATCACCGGCGCCAGCGGCGGTGTGGGCCTGGCGGCCGTGCAGCTGGCCAAGGTGGACGGGGCGCGCGTCATCGCCATCACGTCCGGCGAGGCGAAGGTCTCGGCCCTCAAGGAGGCCGGCGCGGACGAGGTGATTGTCTCGCGCGGCCTGGATTTCGGTTCGGAGGCGCGCAAGCGCACGCAGGGCCAGGGCGTGGACGTGGCGGTGGAGATCGTCGGCAGCGCCACCTTTGATCAGACGCTCAAGGCCATGGCGCCCGGTGGACGCGTGGTGGTGGTGGGCAACCTGGAGTCCGGGGTGGTGAACCTCAACCCGGGCCTGGTCATCGTGAAGGAGCTGGAGATTCTTGGCGCGTACGCGACCACGCGCGAGGAGCTGGACGAGTCGCTGCGGCTGACGGCCAAGGGCCTCGTCCGTCCCTTCGTGTCGGAAGAGGTGGCGCTGGCGGACGCGGGCCGCGCGCACTTCCGGCTGGAGAACCGGGAAGTGGCGGGCCGGCTGGTGCTGGTTCCCCCGGCGGCGTGAGGCCGTCTGGATTCGCGACCTTTTGACTTGAGGAGTTCCCCATGAAGAAGCGGGTTGGAATCGAAGCGCTGGCGGTGGCGGTCCCCCGGCGGTACGTGGACATCGAGGACCTGGCGCGGGCGCGCGGCGTGGACCCGGCGAAGTTCACCGCGGGCCTGGGCGCGAAGGAGATGGCGGTCAACGACCCGGGTGAGGACTCCGTGTCGCTGGCGGCCACGGCGGCCGCGCGGCTCATCCAGCAGCAGGGCGTGGACACGTCCAAGCTGGGCATGCTGGTGGTGGGCACGGAGACGGGCGTGGACCACTCCAAGCCCATCGCGTCGCACGTGCACGGTCTGCTGAAGCTGCCGCGCGGCATGCGCACGTTCGACTCGCAGCACGCGTGCTACGGCGGCACGGCGGGTCTGATGGCGGCGGTGGAGTGGATTGCGTCCGGCGCGGCGGCGGGCCGCTCCGCGCTGGTGGTGTGCACGGACATCGCGCGCTACGGCCTGAAGACGGCGGGCGAGCCCACGCAGGGCGGCGGCGCGGTGGCGCTGCTGGTGTCGGAGACGCCGGACCTGCTGGCGGTGGACGTGGGGCTCAATGGCGTGAGCACCGCGGACGTGTACGACTTCTGGAGGCCGGTGGGCCGGCGCGAGGCGCTGGTGGACGGGCACTACTCCATCACCTGCTACCTGGACGCCATGGCGGGCGCGTACCGGGGCTGGCGCGAGCGCGCCATGGAGCAGGGGCTGGTGCGGTGGGACTCGAAGCTGCCCAGCGAGCAGCTGGCGCGCATCCTCTACCACGTGCCCTTCTGCAAGATGGCGCGCAAGGCGCACGCGCAGGTGCGCCTGTGCGACCTGGAGGATTCCGGCAACGGGCCGGCCACGCCCGAGGCGCGCGACGAGGCGGCGAAGTCGCAGGCCAGCTACGACGCGCAGGTGGCGAAGTCGCTGGGGCTGAACGCGCGGGTGGGCAACGTCTACACGGCGTCGCTGTACCTGGCGCTCGCGGGCCAGCTGCACGCGGAGGGCGCGGCGCTGGCGGGCCAGCGGATGGGCCTCTTGTCCTACGGCAGCGGTTCCTGCGCGGAGTTCTACACCGGCGTCGTGGGTGAGAAGGCCGCGGAGCGCATGGCCCGCGCGGACCTGGACACGGTGCTGGCGAAGCGCGAGCGCGTGTCGGTGGAGGAGTACGAGCGGCTGATGAACCTGCCCTACGACGCGCCGGAGGCGATTGCTCCGGAGCCGGGCACGTTCCGGCTGGCGGAGATCCACGAGTTCCGCCGCAAGTACGCGGGGGCGTAGGCCGCACCTGTTCCACGGTCGTTCCCACGGGCGATGCGCGCTTTGCGGCGTGCATCGCCCGTCTGCTTTTCATGGGCATGGTCCCGAACCGGTTTGATAGGGTTTGGGGGCAGCGCAGGGGCCGGGCTGCCAACACGGGGGTTGCCATTGAACGCGGAGCGATTGCGGCGGCTGTTCGCCAGGGCCTTGAAGGCAACGCTGGCCACGCCGCTTGTGATTGCCGGATGCCACGGCGAACGGCACGTAAAGCCGGACGTGCCCGCTGGCCGGCTGGCGACGAACTACCGCCGGATCCGGTGCGCGGAGGCTCCTCCGAGGGAGGGATATCCCTTCTACAACGCGGTCCCCGGAATCGACAGGGCGTGGATGGTGCCCGTGCCGGACTTCGTCGAGGTGAGGCGGTATTCGTACACCTGGGAGCTCGTCGCCGACACGTCAAAGCCCCGACGACCCGGTGGAGGGCAGCCAGCCCGTGCCGAGAGGAAGCGAATCCCTGGCTCCCAGTCCGTCTTCACCACGGGAAACGCTTGCGAGACGGCCGTCAACAAAGAGGCCTGTGTGGAAGCGCGCCAGTCGCTGGACGACGGAGGCATGGAAGGCTTTGGAGGTAAGTGTCTTGGCGACGCCCTTTCGACGTGTAGCTCCTATTACGTGGTGACCACCCGGGGCGACGACGTGAGGATCTTCAGGTCGAGGGATTCGCTCAAACAGGTGCTGGGTGCCATCGAGCAGGCGGAGGAGGCCGCACTCCTGGCATTCGCGGCCGGCTACGAGGTCTGCTCCTCCACCGAGGCCCCGCCATGGGTCGGCGTCAATCCCGACGAGGGCTTCACGATCCTGGAGGAACTGGGCGTTGATTGTGACCAGAAGCAGTCATGGCTGTCCCGGAAGCCGGTGCGCATCTCGTCCTCGGGAGAGGTGGTCGAGCACAAAGCCTTCAAGGTCAAGTACGGCGACACGGGCTGCTATCCCGGCAGAAGGCCCGTGGGACTCCAGGAGGCACAGGCTGAGGACTGCGAGGACGCCCGGGGCGCCTGGTTCGCCAATGCCGCCCGGCTGGAGGCTGCGTCCGTCGACGCCTTCCTCCGGCTGCGCGAGGAGCTGGCCCTGCACGGTGCGGGTCAGGCGTTGCAGGACGCGGCGCTCGCCAGCGCGCAGGACGAGGTCCGGCACGCGGAGGTCACCACCCGGCTCGCGCGTCACTTCGGGGCCGAGCCTCCCCTGCCCTCCGTGGCCGACGTGCCGCTGAGGTCCTTGCGCGAGGTGCTGCTCGACAACGCCGTGGAGGGGTGCGTGCGGGAGACCTACAGCGCGCTGCTGGCCCACCACCAGGCACTGCACGCGGAGGATGCGGAGATCCGCGAGGCCATGGTCCGCATCGCGGAGGACGAGACGCGCCACGCGGGCCTGTCGTGGGACATCGACGCGTGGGCCGCGCCCAGGCTGTCCGAAGAGGACCGCTCCATCCTTCGGGAGGCCCGGCGCCAGGCGCTGGCCGTGCTGCGCGCGGAGATGGCCGTGCCGCTGGACGCGCGCCTCTCCGCGGAGGCCGGGCTGCCTTCACCGGCGGTGGCACTGGCACTGTTGGACTCGCTGGAGCAGGAACTCTGGGCCTGAGGCGCTCACAACCCCAGGAAGGTGAGCACCGCCGCCAGGTCCTCGTCCGACAGGGCCTCCCGGCTGTAGAGCGGCATGGTGCCGCCGACGCCGAAGAAGCTGCCATGACGCAGCTTCTCGATGACCACCAGCCGCCGGGGAATGCCGGGGAAGAGCGCGTCGTAGTCCTCCGTCACCTCCGGCAACACCGACGCGAACGTCGTCAGCCGCCCCTCCCCTGTGTGCGTTGCCCCATGGCACGTCTGGCAGGCGGCGCGGTACACGGCGCCTCCCCTTCCAGCATCACCAGCCGGCACGTCCTGGATGTCCTTCACCACCGTGAAGGGCAGCGCGGGTGCGTCCGCGTCCGGGCTGATCCGCACCAGGTATTCGTACAGCGCCCGCGCCTTGGGATCCTCCCGCGTGAGGGGGGACACGCCGCGCATGAAGCCCAGGTAGCAGAAGTTCACCGCGCTCAGCAGGTCCGTCTCGTAGCCGCCCCACCACGTCTCGCGGAACGCCGCGTTCTCCAGCGGGTAGCCCGCGAGCATCCGGTCCGGATCAGGCTTGGCGCTCGTGGCGTGGCAGGTCGCGCAGGAGAAGCTGTTGAACTGGCTGTCCGACAACCGGGCGTCCTGGAACAACGTCTCACCGAACTCCGCCGCGGGCGTCGCGCCGCCACAGCCCGCCAGCAGCGCGCCCAGCACCCAGAGCCACCTCATGGCCGGCTCCGAAGCAGCGCCACCGAGTCCGGGAAGAGCCCCACCTGGACCGTCTTCACCACCCGCCGCTCCTCCAGCGACACGACGTGGAGCGTGCCCGGCCCCACGTGGTCGCCCTCGCAGACCACGAGCGCATGGCGCTCATCCGGCGTCAGCATCAACTGGTGCACGTTGAGGCAGCCGCTGGGCGCCAGCGGAATCTCCCCAGGCACCGCCTCCGGATCGGCTGCGTCGATGATGGCGATGGAGTCCACCGACTGGTACGGCATGTAGAGCGTGCGCCCGTCGGACGTGAAGGCACCGAACATCGGCGCGCCCTGCAGCCACACCGTGCGCTGAGGCTCCATCGTGAGCGTCTCCGGATCCAGGTACTGCACCGCGCGGCTCGCGAGCGAGCTGACCCACACCGCCCCTGTCGTGGGCGACACCGTGAGCGCGTAGGGCTGGTGAAGGGGCCGCACGGCCGTGCCGGTGTTGGCCGCCACCTTCACGCGGCGCACCGGGCGGTCCGCCTGCTCCAGGTCCACGATGGCCACCTCGTCCGACCAGCAGGCGACGTAGGCACGGCGCCCATCCGGTGACAGGCGTACGGCGTGGGGCGCGGGACAGACGGGCACCATCGCCGTGCGAGTCATCGTCCGCGCGTCGAGGATGGCCATGCGTGAATCCATCTCCGCCTCCGTGCCTCCCCGCCGCGCCACCTCCGCGATCTTCAGCAGGTCGAAGTGCGTCTGGAAAAGCGTCCGCCCGTCCGCGCTGAGGATGACGTCGCCCGGGTTGGGATCCACGCGCGCGGAGCCCACGACGGCGTGAGTGGCCGCGTCCAGCTTGAGGCAGTAACCATCCGCCTTCCCCGAACCATGCGTCCCGTGCGGTCCGGAGCCGGAGCCGGGCACATAGTTGGAGATGCCCACGTAATAGAAGTCACCCTCCGGCGAGACGACCGAGTGGTGCGGCCCCTCCAGCTCCACCGGGTTGAGCCCCACCGGGACGCGCGCCAGCTCGCCCCAGGTGGGAGACTCCATCCCGTCCAGGTCCAACAGGCTGAGGGTGTCCTCCAGGTTGTTGGTGATGATCAGCCGTCCGGCGGGCCCCACGGGCGGCAGCGGCGCGGACACCGGCCACGGCGCTTCGACGCCGTACTCCAGCTCCGGCACCTGGAGCGGTCCCGTGTCCGTCTCACCACAGGCCCCGAGCACGCCCACCGACAGGGTAAGCAGCAGCCAGGACCGCGCCCCGACAGCGCGCTTCGTCCAAGGCAGTGAGGCCGTCATGACCGGCGGCTCCGCGCCAGCGCGTCCCTTCGGGAACGGCGCCCCCACACCGTCGCGAGCACCAGGAGCGCGCCCGGCACCAGGCCCGGCGACGCGGCGCAGCCATCCGGGGACGCTGGCGCCACGGGCTGCTCGGAAGGGCCGGCGTCCTGCGTGGGCCCCACGCCCCCGTCCGGAGCCGCGCCGTAGAGCTGCGCCAGCTGCGGCCACAGGGCCGGGCAGCGCTGCTGCACGGGCGTCGCGGCGGGACACAGGTGCGCGCCCTGCACGTCGCCGAGCTTGAACATCGGCTCCCAGGTCGTGCCCTCGTCCGCGCTCTTCGCCAACGCCCAGCCGCCCGTCCAGCCCGAACCACAGCCATAGAGCGTCCCGTTCCGCTTCAGCGCGCACGCGTTCCCGTTCGGCTCCGCGAGCTCCGTGAAGGACCCGTCATCCTGCCCACGGAAGAGGCGGGTCGTCGTGGAGACCCAGACCGTGCGCCCGTCCGGGGACGCTTCCACGCTGGAGATGCGCTCGTAGGTATCCATCACCGACGTCAGCGTGACGCCACCGTCCGTGCTCTTGAGCAGCCAGTCGCGCCCCTGGGCGGAGATCTTCGCCCACAGCACGTCCGGTGACGCGTCGCTCACTCGCAGCAGCACCAGGTCATACGGGAGCTTCAACGCGGTGAGCGGCTGGGGCAGCCGCGTCCAGACGCGCCCGCCGTCATCGCTGCGCGCCAGGAACTGGCCTTCCGCGTCCTGGCCCGACGCGTAGAGGCGCAGCGGATCCGACGCGGCGATGCGGATGGCGGAGTAGCGGGAGCCCGGCGTCGGCGCCAGCGCCTGGACCCAGGACTCCCCGCCGTCCTCGGAGCGGTACAGCCCGTTGTTCAGGGACGGCCGCCCCGTGCTGACGTACAGGTACCGCTCGTCCGTCGGGTGCACCGCCAACCCGGTGACCCACGTGTCTTTGAAATAGGTATGCGGCGCCCACGAGCAGCCGCTGTCCTCGGAGCGGATCAGCGCGCTCCCCGTGGCGGCCATGATGGCCCCGCCAGACAGCCAGAAGTAGCGCTCCGGACGCCAGATGGCGATGCCCATGCCCTCAGGGCAGATCCACCGCCAGGTCGTCCCCTGATCGCGGGAGATGAGCGCGCCGGAAGCGTCACCCATGATCCAGTCGTCCTCGTGCCCGCGGCGCACGCTGATGCTGCTCGCCTCGTCGGGCATGCCCCAGTGCGCCCCGGCCGGAGCCGCCCACAACGACAGGAGCAGCGGCAGCCTCCAGGACAGGAGGATGGATGTCTTCTTCACGGTGAGGCTCCAGCGCGGCGAGGAAACAACGAGCGGCCGCGCACCGGATCCGCTCCGGGGCACGGCCGCTCGCGTGGGGGAAACGCTTAGTTGGGCGCGTTGCGGTACTCGAAGTCCTCGAGCGTCATCAGGTAGTCCTTCTTGTCCTCGCGATACCGGAAGCAGTAGCGCGTCGGGTAGAGGCCGGAGACCTCCATCGCCGGAGGCGCCTTGATGGGGCGGCAGTCCTCGGCGGGCTTGCTCTTGGCGAAGCCGCCCTCGACGACGGTCTCGAAGTACGTGATGTGGCCGTCGTAGGCGCCGTAGACGAACGCCTGCGTGAAGGGCTCGCCGTTGAAGGGCGACTCGGCGATGTCCGCCAGGTGGTTGCCCATGCGCGCGGACACGCCCTTCTGGTTCTCGAAGCCCGTCGGGTAGAAGGGCGCCGGCGGATCCTTGATGGCCTTCGCGTAGTCGTTGCAGTCCGTGTAGACGCCGCACGGACCGGTGCGGATGAAGTTACGCGTCACGAAGTCCTGCATGAAGAAGTGCAGGTCGAAGTGCCCCTTGTCGAACGCGCCGATGGGGCCGTGGCCCCGGCCCTGCCAGTTGAACATGATCCACTGGAAGGGGACGTCCTTCATCTTGGGGAACCAGAGCACGCGCTCGTGGCCGCCGTTGCACTCCTTCTCCGGGTCCGTCACGCCGTCGTTGTTCATGTCCCAGCACGTCTGCCCGTCGTTCGTCGGCAGGTGGGGCAGCATGGGCAGCGTGTCCATGGCGGCCTGATCCACGGTGACGCCAATGGCCTTCACGGAGCCGTCCGCGTTCTTGTGGATGATGGACTGCACGTAACCGTCGCCAAACGACACGCGGTTCTCCATCAGGTCGCACGTGCCGCGGTACGCGCCGTCCTTCAACCGCTTGGACAGCTCCTTCTCGGAGACCTTCTGGACCTTGTTGTCGACACAGGCGTCGACGGTCTCCCCTTCATCGGAACAGCCGGCCATGCCCAGCAGGGCCGCACCCAGGATCCACGGACTCAGACGATGAAACACGGTTGCACTCCTTGTGAACGAAACGAGATGAACGAAGCAGAAGCCCTGGCTCAGGCGCGCAGGGCGGACGACAGCGAGCCCACGAGCGCGTCGAGCCCGTGGCTGAACAGGGTGTAGTGATTGCCTTCCAGCTCCACGAGCTGGCCACCCGAGGTGAGCCGCAGCCACGCCTCCGCGTTCTGCCGCGAGGCGCCTCCGGGCTGCGCGCCCCGGCAGAACCAGACGCGGCCGGCGTAGGGCCGGGCCTGGTACGCGGTGAGGGCGCGCATGTTCGCCTTGAACACCTCCGCGTGCGCCCCCAGCGTCGCGCGGTCGAGCTCCGGAGCGATGGCCTCCTGCGCCCGCAGGTCCTCCACCACGCGCTCCAGCACCGCGTCCGCGGGCAGGGCCCGCAGCGCGCCGGCATCCACCGAGACGCGGCGGGCCGACAGGGCGCCCAGGTCCTCGGCGAAGCGCGCCATCAGCGCCGCCTCGTCCATGGCGTCCCCGCCCTGCCCCGCTGGCGGGACGAGCACGTCGATGAGCGCGAGCGTGGAGACGGTGTCCCCCGCCGCCTGGAGCTGGCGCGCCATCTCGTAGGCGACGACGCCGCCCATGGACCACCCGCCCAGGTGATACGGGCCGCGCGGCTGCACGTCGCGCAGCGCCTCCAGGTACGCGGCGGCCATGGCCTCGATGGACCGGGCCGGCGCGCCGGGCGGCACCTGGATCCCGAAGACGGGCTGATCCGTCCCCAGCTTCCGCGCCAGCTCCGCGTAGCAGAGGACGCTGCCTCCCACCGGGTGCACGAGGAAGAGCGGAGGCCGCGTGCCCGCGGGCTGGATGGGCACCAGCGCGCCACGCCCCTCGCGCCGCGGCGCTTCCGGCCCGGCCAGGGACTCGGCGAGCAGCGCGATGGTGGGCATCTCGAAGAGGGTCGCCAGCGGCAGCTCCCGGCCCAGCTCCTGGCGCAGCCGCGCCATCAGCCGCACCGCGAGCAGCGAGTTGCCGCCCACCTCGAAGAAGTTGTCGTGGACGCCCACGGGCCCCGGCAAGAGCCCTTCCCAGAGGCCGGCCAGCGTCTTCTCCAGCCCGGTGCGCGGCGGCACCTTGACGCCGGTCTGCTTCGGCTGCTGCGTGCCCTCCAGGGCCGGCAGCGCGCCGCGGTCCACCTTCCCGTTCGCGCTGAGCGGCAGCGAGTCCAGCGTCACGAAGGTCTGCGGCACCATGTACTCCGGCAGCTTCGTCCGCAGCGCGTCGCGCAGCGCGTCCAGCGCCGGGGGCGCCTCCGCGTCCAGCACCACGTAGGCCACGAGCCGCTTGTTGCCCCGCTTCTCTCCCACGGCGGACGCGACGGCGGCGCGCACGCCCGGGTGCTGGAGCAGCGCGTTTTCAATCTCGCCCAGCTCGATGCGGAAGCCCTGGACCTTGACCTGGAAGTCCTCGCGGCCCAGGAACTCGATGTCGCCGGACGGCAGGAAGCGGCCCAGGTCTCCCGTGCGGTACAGCCGCTCGCCCGTCAGCGGGTGGCGGATGAAGCTTCCGCGGGTCTTCTCCTCGTCCCGCCAGTAGCCGCGCGCGACGCCCACTCCGCCGATGAAGATCTGCCCCGACACCCAGGTGGGGCACGGCATCAGCGCGTCGTCGAGCACCAGCATCTGCTGGTTCAGCATCGCCTTGCCGTAGGGGATGCTGGGCCAGGTGGGGTCCACGTCGCCAATGGGGTACACGATGGACCAGATGGCCGCCTCGGTGGCGCCGCCCATGCTGTAGACGGCGGCATTCGGCGCCACGGCGTGGATGCGCTCCGGCAGCGACACCGGGATCCAGTCGCCGCTCATCATCACCGTCTTCAGCTGAGGCCACGTCTCGCCCAGGCCCGCCAGGTGGTCGGCCATCATCTCCATCAGCGCCGGGACGCTGTTCCACACCGTCACGCGGTGCTCGCGCACCAGGTGCAGCCAGCGGCCGGGCTCGCGCAGCTCGCCGGGCTCCGGGATGACCAGCGCGCCACCCGCGGCCAGCAGGCCGAAGACGTCCCACACCGACAGGTCGAAGTTCATCGCGGACAGCGCGAAGCCCCGGCTGTCCGCGCCGACGCCGTAGCGTGTGTTGACGTCCAGCAGCGTGTTGAGCGCCGACCGGTGTTCAATCATCACGCCCTTGGGGTGCCCCGTGGAGCCGGACGTGTAGATGACGTAGGCCAGGTCGTCCGGACGCTGCACGCTCGGCAGCGCGTCCGCGGACGGCCGCTGCGCCTCCGGCCCGTCGATGGCCAGCACCGCGCTGGGGTCCACGCCCGAAAGCTCCAGCTTGAGCCAGGACTGGGTGAGCACCTGCCGGGCTCCCGTGTTCTCCAGGAGGTAGCGCAGGCGCGCCGGAGGCAGGTGCGAGTCAATGGGCACATACGCGGCGCCGGACTTGAGGACGCCCAGCGCGGCGACGACCTGCTCCCAGCCCTTCTCCATCACCAGGGCCACGAGCGCGTTGGGCCGGGCCCCCTGCTCGCGCAGCCAGTGCGCGACGCGGTTGGAGGCGGCGTCCAGTTCGCCATAGGTGAGCGTGCGGCGCGAGGTGATGACCGCGGGCTGGTCCGGCTGGAGCGCGGCGGCCCTCACGAACGGCTCGTGCATCAGGCCCTGCGCCACGGGTGCGGCCGTCGCGTTGGCCTCCCGGCGGACGTCCAGTTGCTCCGGAGGCACCAGCAGCCGGGTGCGCTCCGTCCATGCGGCGGGCTCCGCCGCCAGCCGCGTCACCAGGCCCGAGTAGGCCTGGAACATGGCATCGATCATCCCCGCCGGGAACAGCTCCTCCACCACGTCCCAGTTGAGGACGAGTCCACCGCCGTCCTCCACCACCTGGTGGTCCAGGAACACCTGGGGCGTGCGGATGCTGCTGTGGATCTCCTCGCCGCCCGTGCCCATGGTGAGCAGGTGCTGGGCCAGGCCGGCCGGAGCGGCGTCGCCTTCGCGCGAGTGGAAGTTGATGGTGCTCGCGTAGACGACGGGCATGCGGGCGCGCCGCATGTCGCCGTCGCGGCGGTTGAGCTCACGCAGCACGCGCACGCCGCTGAACGACGCGTGGTCCAGGTCGTTCCACAGCTGCTGCTGGAGCCGCTGCGCCCGCGAGGCGATGGACTCCGCGCGCTCCACCTGCACCTCCAGCAGCGTGGTGGCGCTGAAGTTGCCGAGCACCCGGTCCACATGCGGGTGCAGCGGCACTCGGTTGAAGAACAGCACGTTGAGCGTGAAGGCGCGGCTGCGGCCCCAGGTGGCCAGGACCTCCGAGTAGGCCGCGCACATCACCATGGAGGGCGTGACGCCCGCCTCGCGCGCCAGCTCCTTGAAGCGCGCCCACTGCGCCTTGGGCAGCCGGAACGAGCGGTGCGTGAAGCGCGGCAGCTCCAGCGTGCCCGGGTGGCGGGCCATGGGGAGCTCCGGCGCGGGCGGCAGCTTGGGGACGCGGTCGAGCCAGTACTTCTCCGCGGCGGCGTACGCGGGGCCAGACTCCAGCGCCTGCACGCCCAGCACGTAGTCGCGGAAGGTGATGTCGATGGGCCGCAGCGCCCCGGCGCCCTCGCGGTACACGGCGGACCATTCCTTGAAGAGCAGCGACGTGCTCCACGCATCCACCACCAGGGCGTCGAAGCCCAGGTGCAGCCGCGTGCGCTCGCCGTCCAGCCGCGTGGCCCGGACGTCGAACAGCGGGAAGCGGTCCGTCTGGAAGACCTGGGTGGCCATCTCCGTGCGCAGCGCCGCGAGCGCGCGCTCGACCTGGGACGCGTCCTGGCCCCGCAGGTCCACCGTGCGGATGACGAAGGACGGCACCGTGGGCAGCACCCGCTGCTGCCCGTCCGGCGTCACCACCGCGCGCAGCATGTCGTGGCGCTGGATGACGACGTCCAGGCTCGAGCCCAGCCGCTCCAGGTCCACGCCCAGCAGGTCCACCTCCAGGAAGAAGTAGGTGGACACGCCGCCCAGCTCGAAGGAGCGGGTGCGGCCCAGCAGGTACGCCTGCTGGAGGTCCGTCATGCCGAAGGGCTGGTGGCGCCCTTCCCCGTCATGCACGAGCACCTCCACCGGGGCCGGCTCCGCGCTCGCGGTCCGCGCCGGCTCCGCCGCGCTGCTCGCGGGAGGCGCCTCCAGCGACAGCTGACCGAGGATCTCCGAGCAAAGGGCCTTGAGGCTCGCGCCCGCCAGGAGCCCGCCGAGCGACAACGCCACGTTCAGCTCGTTGGCGACCGCGCTCTTGAGTTCCAGCGCCATCAGCGAGTCGAAGCCCGCGTGCGCCAGCGGCGCGTCCACGTCCACGTCCGCGGCGGACGCGCGCAGGATGACGGCGACCTGGGAACGCAGCCACTCCACGAGCCGGGGCGTGCGCTGCGCCACCGGCAGGCGCGCGAGCACGTCCCGCAGGCCCGACGAAGCAGGGCGCGCGGCGCTCGCCGACGGCGTGACTTCCGCGCGCGTCACCTTCTGGAGCGCCTGGACCGTCGTGCGCTTGAGCAGCGCTCCTTCGGCGCGCAGGAAGACGCGGCCCTGCGCGTCCGCCACGTCCACGTCCGCGACAATCGTCGTGTCCCCGTCCTTCCAGGGGCGCAGCCGCACGTGGGCCCGGGTCGCGGCCGCCGGGGTGGCGGGACCGACGACGAAGCGGGCGACCTCGACGATCATGTAGATGGCGTCCTCGGGCACGTTGCCCGGCAGGCACGCGAAGACCGCCTGGAAGAGCGCGTCCACCAGGCCCGGGTGGACGCGGTAGCCCTCCGCCTCCTTCGCGTCGGGCGCGCGCATCGTCGCGAGCGCCTCGCCCTCACGGAAGCGGACCTGCTCGATCCACCGCGCCGAGTGCCCGAGCACCAGCTGGCGCTTCTCCATGCGCGCGTAGAACTCCGCGCCGTCCAGCGTCTGCCCGCAGCGCGCGAGGATGGCGTCCGCGGACTCCAGCCCCTTCTCTTCCTGGGCCTCCGCGAGCCGTCCCTCCACGTGCACCGCCCAGGCGCTGGAGTCCTCCGAGGCCCCCGGCGGCAGGCTGTGGAGCGCGAAGCCACGCTCGCCCTTCGCGTCCGGTGGCTCCACCACCAGGTGCGCGACGCGCGTCTCGTCGTCGTCCATGAGGAGCCCGCGCCGGACCGACAGGCCCTCCACGCGGCAGGCTCCGGCTCCCGGCGTCAGCGCGTGCCAGGACTGGAGCGCGGCCTCCAGGAAGACGCCCACGTTCACCACCCGCATCCCGCCCATCCGGCAGTCCGCCAGGCACGGGTGCTGGGCCGCGTCGTACCGCACGCGGAACTGCGCCGCGGGCAGCGGCGACGGCAGCCGGTTCCCCAGCAGCGTCGTCGAAGCGGTCTCCTCCCGCACCGGGGCCGAGGACCGGGCCGCGGTACCGGGCGCGGGGGCGGCGTACCAGTACCGCTTCCGGTCGAAGGTGTACGTCGGCAGCGGGACCCGGCGCGGCTCGAGCCCCGCGTGCAGGTGGTCCCACTCCAGGTCGGCGCCGCGCGTGTACAGGGCTCCAGCGCTCTCCAGCATGGAGCGCTGGGCGGACAGCCCCTTGCGCATCGAGGGCAAGAAGGCGCGGTCCCCCGCGGGCGCGTAGCGCTTCACCATGCCGATGAGGTGGGGCGCGGGGCCCACCTCCACGAAGGTGTCGAAGCCGTTCTCGAACAGCCACTCCATGCTGGCCTGGAAGCGCACGGCCTCGCGGGCGTGGTCGCGGAAGTAGCGCGGCCCCAGCGTGCCGGCGTCCACGGGCCGGCCCGTCAGATTGGAGATGAGCGGGAGGGACGGCTCATGGAACGTGAGCCCGGACGCGGCCTGCTCCAGCGCGTCCAGCATCGGATCCAGCAGCGGCGAGTGGAACGCCTGCGAGACGTTGATGCGCTTGTGCTTGTGACCCTGCGCCATCAGCGCCTGGAGCACCTGCTCCACGGCGTCCACCTGGCCGGAGATGACGATGTTGTCCGGCGCGTTCACCGCGGCCACGGACACGCGGTCGGCCTTCCCCTCCAACGCCGCCCGCACCTCGGCCTCGCTGGCGAAGACGGACGCCATCGCGCCCGCCGCCGGGAGCGCCTGCATGAGCGCGCCGCGCACGGCGAGCAGCGCCACGGCCGCCTCGGGCTCGAAGACGCCCGCGACGCAGGCCGCGACGTACTCACCCACGCTGTGGCCCAGCACCGCGGCAGGCACGACGCCCCAGCTGCGCCAGAGCATGGCGAGCGCGTACTCCACGGAGAAGAGCGCGGCCTGGGTGTAGCGGGTCTGATCCAACAGCCCCGCCGTGAAGCCCTCCCCGCGCAGGAGCGTGAGCAGCGGCACGTCCCAGTGGGACTTCAGCGCCTCCGCGCAGCGGTCCAACGCCTGCCGGAACACCGGCTGCGAGGCGTGCAACTCCACCGCCATGCCCGGGAACTGGCTGCCCTGGCCGGTGAAGAGGAAGGCCACCTTCGGCCCCTGCCCCACCTGCGCGCGGCCCAGGGACGCACCCGCCGGCAGCTCCCCCGCCGCGATGGCGGACAGCGCGTGCTGGAGCGACTCCAGGTCGTCCACGGGCAGCGCCACGCGCTCCGCGAACCGGGCCCGGCCGGTGTTCACGCTGAAGCACACGTCTTCCAGGAGCAGGTCGCGCTTCGCCGCCAGATGCAACGCGTGCCGGCCCGCCAGCCGCGCCAGCACCGCCGGACTGCGCGCGGACAGGGTGAAGAGCTGCGTGCCGGGCTCGAAGGCCCGCGCCGGGCGCACCACGGCCGGGGCCTCCTCCACCACCAGGTGGGCGTTGGTGCCGCTCGCGCCGAACGAGCTCACCCCCGCGATGCGCGGACGCTCCGCGCGCGGCCACGCCTCCGGCCGGGTGGAGATGGCCACCGGCAGCGCCTCCAGGTCGATCTCCGGGTTCAGCTCCCGGAACTGGACCTGGGGCGGCAGCTCCTCGTTCTGGAGCGCGAGGATGACCTTCATGAGGCCCGCGGCCCCCGCCGCCGGCTCCAGGTGCCCGATGTTGGCCTTGATGGACCCGATGTGGATGCGGTCGCCTTCCGCGCGACCCTCGCCCAGCGCCGCGCCCAGCGCGCGGACCTCTATCGGGTCGCCGAGCGGCGTCCCCGTGCCATGCGTCTCCACATAGCTGACGCGGTCCGCCCCCACGCGCGCGGCCTTGAGCGCACCGCGGATGACGTCCTGCTGCGCCGCGGGGTTGGGCACCGTGAGCCCGCCGCTGCGGCCATCCTGGTTGACGCACGAGCCCCGGATCAGCGCGTGGATGTGGTCCTTCGCCGCCACCGCGTCCGACAGGCGCTTGAGCACGAAGACGACACAGCCCTCGCCGCGGGTGTAGCCGTTGGCGTCGCGGTCGAACGTCTTGCAGTAGCCGTCCGGCGACAGCATGCCCGCGCGCGACAGCACCACGAACCACTCCGGCGACAGCAGCACGTTGACGCCGCCCGCCAGTGCTAGCGAACACTCCCCCGCGCGCAAGCTTTGACATGCCTGGTGCAGGGCGACGGCGGAAGATGAACAGGCCGTGTCCACGGACAGGCTGGGACCGCGCAGGCCCAGCCAGTACGACAGGCGCCCGGCCGCGAACGTGGACGCGTTGCTGGTGAGGCAGTAGGCGTCCAGCTGATCAATGGGCGTCTCCTGCATCAGCTTCTGGCAGTAGTCATAGTTGGTGATGCCCACGAACACGCCGGCCATGCTCCCCTCGAGCTTGTCGAAGGGCTGCGCCGCGTTCTCCAGGGCCTCCCAGCTCACCTCCAGGAACAGGCGCTGCTGGGGATCCAACGTCGCGGCCTCGCGCGGGGAGATGCCGAACACGCCCGCGTCGAACCGGTCGACCTGATCCAGGAACCCGCCCTTGAAGAGCTGTCCGTCCGGGGTCGCCGCGGCGCCGCGCTCCTGGGGGAAGGTGCGGATGCCGTCGCCTCCAGAGCGCAGGAAGCGCCACAGCGTGGAGGGGTCGTCATTGCCGCCCGGCAGGCGGCAGGACATGCCGACCACGGCGATGGGCTCCGAGCGCTGGGACTCGACGGCGTCGAGCTTCCCGCGGAACTCACGGATGCGCTCCAGGGCACGCTGGAGCAGTTCGTCGCGGTTGGACGCTTCGGTGGAAACCGGCGGGGTGCTCATGACAGGTCCTTGCTGGAGATGGAGGAGGTCTCTTCGAGTTCCCGCGCCAGGAGGTCGGCGATGCTGTCAGTGCCGCCTCCCGTCGCCGGGGACAGGCCCAGGGACGCCAGGGGCTGCGGCTCACGCGGCGGGGTGGCGGGTGCCGGGGGTGGCGTGACGAACGTGCCCAGCTGCCGGGACAGCCGCTCCACGGTGGGGTTCTCGAAGATGACGGTCACGGCGAACTTGCGTCCCAGCTGCTGCTCCAGCCGGTTGCGCAGCTGTCCGGCCATCACGGAGTCCATGCCCATCTGGAAGAAGCCACCCTTGGGGTCGAGCCGGGCGGCGTCGAACTTCAGGATGCGCGCCACCTCCGCGTGCACCAGGCTCCGCAGCTTCGTGGCGCGCTCGCGCTCCGGCAGCTCCGCCCAGCCGGCCAGCTGCGGCGAGGCCGGGGCGCGGACTTCCGTGGGACGCCGGACGGGTTCCGGGGGCGTGTCACGCACCGCCGCGCGGGGCAGCTCCAGGCTGGTGGAGCGCACCGACGCGAGCATCGTGACGGGCCGCTCCTTGAACCAGAAGGACTCGCGCTCGAAGGGATAGGTCGGCAGGCGGAGGAAGTGCCCGTGGGGCGCGAGCAGCCGCTCCAGGAGCAGGCCCAGACCCGCCGCGTGGAGCGCCGCCACGGACGTCAGCAGCGCCCCCAGCGCATCCTGGCTCCCACGGAGACAGGACACCGCCAGCACGTCCGTCAGTCCCTGGCGCGCGGCGGCCTCCTCCACCGGCGCGGTCAGCACCGGCTCCGCGCCCAGCTCCACGAAGAGCACGTGGCCCGCGCGCAGCGACTCCTCGATGCCCGGCAACACCTGCGCGGGACGGCGCAGGCACCGCGTCCAGGCGCCAGCGCCCAGGGACTCGCCGTCCAGCACCGTCCCGTCCGCCGAGTACAGGGGCACCGCCGTGAGCCGGGGCGTCAGTCCCGCGAGCGACGCGGTCAGCGCTCCGGCCGCCGCGTCTCCCTTCGCCAGCAGGGCGCCGCACTCACGGGCGACGCGCGCGGCGTCCTCCAGCGACAGCGCTCCCGCGACGTGGGCCGCGGCGATCTCCCCCACTCCCTGCCCGAGCACCGCGCCCGGCTCGACGCCCCACGAGCGCCACAGCTCCGCGAGCGCCACCTGCACGGCGAAGTGCTCACCCACCCCGTCCGCGCCCTGCCCCAGCTGGAGCGCGCCGCGACAGCGCTCCAGGGCCTGGGCGAACACCGGACAGTCGCGGCCCAGCGCCGCGAGCCGGGCCCCTGACAGCCGGGGCTCCGCGGGGAAGAGGAACACCGGGCGTCCCGGCCTTCCGGAGGTGCCCGTCCATGCGCCCGGGGGCCGGACGTCCTGCTGGAGCGCGCGCAGTTGCTGGAGTGCGTCCTCGCGGGTGCGGACGACGAGCCCCACCCGGTGGTCGTGGTGCGTCCGGCGCAGCGCGGCCGTGGCGCAGACGTCCTCCAGCGTTTCATGCTGGCCGGCGCCGCTGGTCAGGTGGTCCGCCAGACGCCGGGCCACGTTCGACAGCGCCTTGCGGCTGCGGGCGGAGAGCACCAGCAGGTGGGAGCGCTCCGCGCCAGACACGGAGGGCCGTGCGGCGGCCTCGGGGCGCGCGGACTCCAGGGTGCCCAGCACGACGTGCGCGTTGGTGCCGCCCGCGCCGAACGAGCTGACCGCGCCGTAGCGGCGCTCCGCCGGATCCGTCCACGGCGTCGACTCCGTGGGCACGTAGAGGCGCGTGCCATCCAGCGAGATGTGCGGGTTGAGCGCCTGGAAGTGCAGGTTCGCCGGGATGACGCCGTGCTTGAGCGACAGCGCGACCTTGAGGATGCCGACGATGCCGGCGCCCGCCTCCAGGTGCCCGATGTTCGTCTTGATGGAGCCGAGCGCGCAGGGCCGCCGCTCGCCCTCCGCGGCGCCGTAGATTTCGGAGAGGGCCTCCACCTCGATGGGGTCGCCCAACGACGTGCCCGTCCCGTGCGCCTCGACGAGCCCCACCTCCGAGCCGGTGAGCCGCGCGCGCTCCAGCGCCTTGCGGATGACGGCCCGCTGGGCCCCGCCGTTGGGGGCCGTGAGGCCGTTGCTGAGCCCGTCCTGGTTGACGGCCGAGCCGTGGATGACGGCCCACACCGGATCCCCGGCCGCGAGCGCGTCCGACAGGCGCTTGAGCACCACGACGCCGCAGCCCTCGCCGCGGACGTAGCCATCCGCGCGCGAGTCGAACGTCTTGCAGCGCCCATCCGGCGCCAGCGGCAGGCCCTTGGAGTGCGCCACCGACACCACGGGCGACAGCAGCAGGTTGAGCCCGCCCACGATGGCGGTGGAGCTCTCCCCGTGGCGCAGGCTCTGGCAGGCCTGGTGGACCGCGACGAGCGACGAGGAGCAGGCCGTGTCGAAGGCCATGCTCGGCCCGCGCAGGTCCAGCAGGTACGACAGCCGGTTGGGGATGATGCAGTTGGTGCCGCCCACCAGCGAGTACGTGCCCAGCACCTGCGGCTCTGAGAGTTGGAGCTGGAGGTAGTCGTTCCCGTTGGCGCCCACGAAGACGCCGGTGTCCGTGCCCGCGAGCGCCTTCGCGCTCAGGCCCGCGTCCTCCAGCGCGTGCCACGCCACCTCCAGGAAGAGGCGCTGCTGCGGATCCATCTGCTCCGCTTCACGGGGCGAGATGCCGAAGAAGTAAGGGTCGAAGCGGTCGGGCGCGTCCAGGAACGCGCCGTAGCGCATGTGCATCCGCCCCGGCGTGGCCACGTCCGCGTCGTAGTAGCGCGACAGGTCCCAGCGGTCCGCGGGCACCTCGCTGACGGCGTCCACCTTGCCGCGCAGCATCTTCCAGAGGGTCTCCGGGGTCTCCCCGCCCCCCGGGATGCGGCACCCCAGGCCGATGATGGCGATGGGCTCCCGGCCCCGGGACTCCAGGGCCTCGAACCGGGCCCGGAGGTCCTTCAGCGCGTCGAGGCTGCGCTTGAGCAGCGTGGGATCATTCGCGGTGGGCAGTGGGGCCGTCATGGTCAGGACTCCTTGATGAGCTGGTGGACCTGGACGAGTTCGGCCTCCAACAGCCGCTCGAGCTCCAGGTCGGAAGGCAATGCCGCGTCGGCGGGAACGGCGGGTGCGGCGGGCACGGGCGCTGGCGGGACGACGCGCGCGGGCGTGGACCGGGCCGCTGGGGCGGACGAGGCCTGGCTCAGGACGAACCCCGTCAGCGCCTCCACCGTGGGGTGATTCCAGAGCGCGGTGGCGGAGAGCCGGATGCCGGTGCGCGCCTCGATGCGGTTGCGCAGCTCCAGCGACATGACGGAGTCCATGCCCAGGGTGCGCAGCGGCTGGTCCACGGGGACGCGCGCCGGGGCCAGCTTGAGCACCGTGGCCACCACCTGCCGCAGCTCGTCCTCGGCGCGGGACCGCCGCCGCGAGGGCTCCAGCGCGCCCAGCTCGTCGAACAGCGTCCGGGACGAAGCAGCGGCCGGGCGGGCCTCGTCAGTCCGGGCAACGGCGGGCCGCGCCACGTCGAGCACGCGGACCTTCAGCCCGTCGACGTGGAACAGGGGCTCGCCCGCGTCGGTGAACGCCACCACGTCCACCAGGAACACCGGGCCCTCACCGCCCGGACGGCGCTGCGCGTGGACGTGGAAGGCGCCCTCCGGGAGGCGGTGGAGCGCGAACCCGTCCACCCCGACGCTGATGAGCTGCCGTCCCCGGAACACCAGGCTGGGCGGCAGCGTGGCGATGGAGAGCTGGAGCGCGGAGTCGATGCAGGCCACCCGCGCCAGCTCCGGGTCCACGGAGGCCGCGGGCGGAAGGATGCGCCCCAGCGCCTGCGCCTCGCGGGACCAGACGCAGTCCACGCCACGGAAGGCGGCGCGGTACTCCAGCCCGCAGCCCGCCAGCAGTTCGTAGTACCGCACGGAGTCCAGCAGCATCGCCGCGGAGCCGCGCAGCGAGTCCCGGAGCGCCAGCGCCTCCTGCGCCCGCTCCCGGCCCACCGCCGCCGCCGGCCCCGAGTCCACCAGGGCCCGAGCGTGCGGCACCCACGTGCGGCCCTCGCCCTGGGAGAACACCTGGAGCTCGCGCTGAGCGTCGCGCACGGAGAGCACGGTCTGCACGCGCGGCGCGGGCTCGGAGCCCAATATCAGCGGCTGCGGGAAGGCGATGTCCCTCAGCGCCACGGGCGCGGCCCCCAACGCCTCCTTCGCGGCACCCAGCGCCATGGACAGGAAGACGGCGCCGGGAACCACGGCGTCACCGCCCACGCGGTGGTCGGCGAGGAAGCCGGACACGTCCGCGCCCCACTCGGCCTGCCAGTGGTGCAGCCGCGGCTCCAAGGCGGACGGGAAGTGGCTGCCCAGGAGCCCCTCACCGCTCGGACGGCTGGCGGCGACGGGGGCACGGACCGCGGGCGCCGCGTCCAGCCAGAAGCGCTCGCGCTGCCAGGGGTAGGAAGGCAGCGGCACGCCGGGGCGCCCCGCGCGGGTGACGGCGCTCCAGACAGGCTCCAGGCCTCGCGTGTAGAGCGCCGCCACGGAGCGCAGCAGCGTCTCGCGCTCGGACTCGTTGCGCCGCAGCGACGGCAGCACCTCGCCCGGCTGGTCCACGTCCGCCAGCTCCTGCTCCACGGCGGGCAGCAGGATGGGATGCGGGCTCATCTCGATGAAGACGTCGTGTCCCGCCTCGCGCGCGCGCCGGACCGCCGAGGCGAAGAGGACGGGGTCGCGCAGGTTGCGCACCCAGTAGCCCGCGTCGAAGTCGCGGCCGTCCGTCACCGCGTCCAGGACCGTGGAGTGGATGGGCACCGCCGACGGCGAGGGCTGCACGCCCGCCAGCACCTCCAGCAGCTCGCCCTTCAGCGCGTCCATCTGCGGGCTGTGGGAGGCGACATCCACCTTGACCCAGCGCCAGAAGACGCCGCGGGCCTGGAGCGCCTGGGAGATGACCTCCAGCGCCTGTGGCTGGCCCGACAGCACGGTGGAGCGGGAGCTGTTGCTCACGGCCACGGCGACCTGCGCCTCGTGGCCGCGCAGGACCTCCCGGGCCTCGTCCAGCGTCAGCTCCGCGGCGAGCATCGCGCCCTGTCCGCTCACCCGGCGGAGCAGCTGACTGCGGCGGCAGATGATCCGCGCGGCGTCCGCCAGGTTCAGCGCGCCCGCGACATACGCCGCCGCGACCTCGCCCATGCTGTGGCCGATGACCGCCTTCGGCCGCACGCCCCACGAGCGCCAGAGCGCGGCCAACGCCACCTCCACGGCGAAGAGCACCGGCTGCACCACGTCCACCCGGGCCATCCGCGACGCGGCCTCGGACGCCTCCAGTTCCTCCAGCACGGACCAGCCGGTGAGCGCGTGGATGGCGGCGTCGCACCGCCCGAGCTCCGCGCGAAACGCCGGCTCGTCGCGCAAGAGCTGCCGGGCCATTCCGTGCCACTGCGAGCCCTGCCCCGGGAAGACGAACACCACCGAGGGCGCCTTCGCGAGCGCCGGAGTCACCAGCCGCTCATGGGGCTCGCCCCGGGCGAACGCATCCAGCGCCTGGGCCAGGTCCTCCCCTCCGCGCGCGACCACCGCCAGTCGCTCCGCGTGGTGCGTCCGGCGCAGCGCGGCCGTGGCGGCGACGTCCTGCACCTGCGTCCAGGGCGCGTGGCGAAGCGTCCCGGCCACGCGCGCCGCCAGCTCCCGGAGCGCCTGCGGGGTATGGGCGGACAGCGGCACCAGCGCATCGCGGGTGGCGGGGATGGCCGCCCCCGCGCATCCCAGACGGAACAGCGTGGCGCGCGCTTCGTACAGGGACAGCCGCTCGTCCTCGTCCCGCGTGGTGGACGGCAGGACGACAGGGGGCGGCTGCCGGCCCTCGGCGGCCTGCTGCAGGGCTCCCACCAGCACGGGGTGCGGGCTGAGCTCCACCAGCGCGTCCACGCCGTCGGCCACCAGCGACGCGAGCACCGGGGCAAGCCACACCGGCGTGCGAAGGTTCTGGCCGAAGTAGCGCCCGTCCACCTCCGGCCCCTCCATCCGCCGCCGCAGCGCGGTGGAGATCATCGGCAGGCGCGCGGGCTTCGGACGGAGCCCGGCGAGCACCGTCTCCAGTTCCGGGAGGATCTCGTCGATCTGCGGGCTGTGCGCGGCGACGTTCACGCGGATCCGCGCGCACAGCTCCTTGCGGCGCTTGAGCTCCGCGAGGAGCGCGTCGAGCGCGGCCGGGTCTCCGGACAGCACGGTGGACCGGGGGCCGTTGTGGCCGGCCAGCACCACCGCCCCACCCGTGGCCTCCAGGAGCCCGGTCAGCGCGTCGGGCGGCAGGTTGACCACGGCCATGCCGCCCCGGTCCGCCAGCAGCTTCTGCAGGCGGCTGTAGTGGTGGATGACGAGCGCCGCCTCCTCCAGGTCGAGGATGCCCGCGATGTGCGCGGCGGCGATCTCCCCCAGGCTGTGCCCCACGACGACGTCCGGGGTGATGCCCCAGGCGCGCCACTGCTCCGCCAGGGCCACCTGGAACGCGAAGAGGAGCGGCTGCACCACGTCCACGTCGTCGTAGCGGGCAATGCCCTCCGCCTTGAACAGCTCCTCCCGGAGCGACTGGCCGGAGTGGACCGCCAGGGCCGCGTCCACGCGCTCGAAGGCCGCGCGGAAGGCGTCCTCCGTGAGCAGCATGCGCCGGCCCATGCCCACCCACTGGCCGCCCTGCGGAGCGCAGACGAAGGCCACCTTCGGAGGCCGGCCAGGCGCCGTCCCCAGCGTCACCGTCCCCGCCACGCCGTCCAGGAACCCGCTCAAGCGCGCCACCAGCTCGCCCCGGGTGCGCACGCACACGGTGAGCCGCTCCGGGCCGGAAGCCTCCGGCGCCAGCACCGCGTGGAGCGCGTCGAGCGGCACCCCGGTCCGCAGGGCGTCGAGCGCGCGGCGGGCCTCGGCCTTCAGGGCCTCGGTTCCGGACGCCGCCAGCCCCACCCAGGCGAGCCGCGATGGCGGGGCCTCCTGGAGCACGACGTGGGCGTTGGTGCCGCCCCAGCCGAACGCGCTGACACCCGCCACGGCCAACCCGTCCTGCACCGGCCACGCGCGGGTCTCACGCGAGACCTCCAGCCGGAGTTCCTCGAAGGGGATGAGCGGGTTGGGCCGCGTGAAGTGGAGGCTGGGCACCACCGTGCGCTGCTCGACGCACAGGCAGGCCTTGAGGAAGCCGGCGATGCCCGCGGCCCCCTCCAGGTGGCCGATGTTGGTCTTCACCGAGCCGATGACCAGCGGCGGGCCCTCCCCGCGCGCCTTCGCGAACACGGCCCCGAGCGCGCCCGCTTCAATGGGGTCTCCCAGCGCCGTCCCCGTGCCGTGCGTCTCCACGTAGCCCACCGCGCCGGGCGCCACGCCCGAGCGCGCGTGGACCTGCCGCAGCAGCTTCTCCTGGGCCTCCGGGTTGGGCGCCGTGAGGCCATTGCTCGGCCCATCGTTGTTGCTGCCCGTGGCGCGGATGACGCAGCGGATGGTGTCGCCAGCGGCGAGCGCGGCGGAGAGTGGCTTGAGGACCACCACGCCCCCGCCCTCTCCGCGCCCGAAGCCGTCCGCGCTCGCGTCGAAGGCCTTGCACACGCCGTCCGGCGACAGGCCTCCGAAGCGGGACAGCGCCACCATGGTGTGCGGCGAGGCCATCACGCTGACGCCGCCGACGATGGCCGTGGTGCTCTCCCCCGCCCACAGGCTCTGGCAGGCCAGGTGGACCGCCACCAGTGACGACGAGCACGCCGTGTCGAGGACGAGGCTGGGCCCCTGGAGGCCCAGCACGTACGACAGCCGGTTGGCGATCATGTTGAGCGCCTGCCCGGTGGCCGTGTGCGGCGTGATGCGCCCCGGCTCCGCGCCGCCCAGCTCCGCGTAGTCACGCCAGATGGCGCCGACGAACACGCCCGTCGCCGTCGCGTGCAGCTCGCGCGGGACGATGCCAGCGTCCTCGAGCGCCTCCCACGCCAGCTCCAGGAACAGGCGCTGCTGCGGATCCATCTCCGCCGCCTCGCGCGGGGAGATGCCGAAGAACAGCGGATCGAACCCCGCGATGTCTGGCAGGAACCCGGCGCGGCGCGGCACCGGCGCGCTGCCCCCGCCGCGATCCGCCTGCTGCAGCCGCCCGTCCGCCCAGCGCCCGGAGGGGACCTCCGACACCGCGTCGCGCCCGGTGCGCAGCAGCTCCCAGAACGCGGTGAGGTCCGCCGCGCCCGGAAGGCGGCAGGCCATGCCCACCACCGCGATCGGCTCGTCGCGGGCCACGGAAGGCCCGGCGGCCTCCACGTGAGCCGTGGCGTCCGCGTCACCCGTGGACAGGTGCCGCAAGAGCGCGTCCACGCTGGGGTGGCGCCAGAAGACCGTGGGAGACACCTCGCGTCCGGCCAGCTCCGACAGCGCCCGGCCGAGCGCCACCGCGCCCAGCGAGTCCAGCCCGTAGTGGCTGAAGGGCCGGCGGGAGTCGATCTGCTCTGGCGACAGGCCGTTGCGGCGCGCCAATGCCTCCAGCAGGTGTGACCTGAGCGCGGACAGCACGGACGCGTCCGTCACAGGATCAGAGTTCGTCGGCGCACCCATGGCATTTCCCCCTGTCAGCCCTTCCCCAAGGGCCCGGTTTCCACGTCAGCGCAAGGCAGACCCCACCCGCGCCTGAAGCCACTCAAGACACGACAAGACCGTCACCGCGAACGCGGACTCGCGCGCCAGCGCGAAGGGCCTGGGCGCGAAACATCGGATGTCTGGGAGGAAGCCCTGGGGCCTGGCCCGGGGCCCCCGAGCACTACGCCTGGCGCGCCGCCGCCCCGGACGGGCGGGTCCACGCGAATTCCTTCAGCGCCGGCTCCAGCTCCACGCCGCCCAGGTGGTTCGCGTAGTTCACCAGCACCTGCTGGGAGAGGGCCAGGATGACGTCGAGCGCGTTGGCGCTCGTGAAGCCCTGGGCCGTGAACCGGCTCCAGAGGTCGTCTCCCACGGTCCCCTTCTCACGGACCACCGTCCGGGTGAACTCCGCGAGCAGCTCCAGCCGTGGATCCGGCAGCGTCGTCCCCGACCGGAGCGCGGCCACGAGCGCATCCGGAACCTGGAGCTTGCGACACAAGAAGCTGTGGAAGGCCATGCAGTACGAACAGTCGTTCTCCCAGCCGATGGTCATGATGACCACCTCGCGCTCCACGGCGCCCAGGGAGGACTGGGCCAGCAGCGGCCCCATCTGCGCGAAGGCCTGCGTCACGCCGGGCGACTCCGCGATGAGCCCCAGCAGGTTCGAACGGAAACCGGCGGACTTCTCCACCGCGGCCAGCACCGGACGGGACTGCTCCGGCGCGCTCTCAATCGTATGAATCCTCAGTCGCCCCAAGACTCACCCTCCCCAAAAATGGAATGTTGGATTCAGTTGACAATGCCACCCCGAGAAATCCGTTTCAACAAAGAAACACATCCATTTCAATTTTCACTTGCGCACGTCGCGCCTGATTTATGGGGATTTTATGTATGATTACTTCTCCAGAAATCACACGTGATTTCATGGACTTACGATTCCCGGAGAAGAATCGACAGGTCCGGCGTAACGCCGGCCTGGGGTCGCGACCTTAATGACTGGCAAGCCGCAATCATGCGGCCTCAGGAGTTCTCAATGTCCCGTCTGAACCTTGTCGACGCTTCGCACGCCACGCTCAAACCCATCAAGGAGAAGCTGGGCGCCAACCTGCCTCCGCCGGTCCGGGTGCTTGCCAATTCGCCCGCGGCGATGAGCGCTTTCTTCGCGCTGCACGGGACGCTGGGCCAGGGGCAGCTGACGCCGCGCGTCCGCGAGCAGATCGCGCTCGCGGTGGGCAACGCGCAGGGCTGCCGCTACTGCGTCTCGCACCACACCCAGCTGGGCCGCAAGACGGGCCTCTCTGATCAGGAGCTGGATCAGGCGCGCTCCGGCAAGGCGCCGGACGCCAAGGTGGAGGCGGCGCTCCAGTTCTCCCGTCAGATCGCGGCGCGGCGCGGCGCGGTGACGGACGCGGAGCTGGCGGCGGTGCGTGCCGCGGGCTGGACCGACGGCGACGTGGTGGAGATCCTGGCGCAGGTCGTCGCCACCACCTTCGGCAACTACCTCAACCACCTGGCCCAGACGGAGATCGACATCCCGCCCGTGGACCTGGTCCCAGCGGCGGTCATCGACGGAATCCACGCGTGACAGCGACCTTCGAGCCCGGGGCCCGCTTTCCCGACCTGGAGTTGCGGGACGGGGCAGGCAAGCCCACGCGGCTGGGCGAGGCCATGGGCGGCGAGGCGGCGGTGGTGTTCTTCCTCCGCAACGCCGCCTGTCCCGTGTGCCGCAACCACTTGAAGACGCTGGCGAAGCGCCAGAGCGACATCGCGGCGAACCAGGCGAAGGTGATCTCGGTCATCCCGGATGGGCCCGAGGAGGCGCGGGAGCTGGCCACCTGGCTGGGGGTGCCGGTGCCGGTGCTGACCAGCGGGACGGGCACGCACGCGGAAGCGGGCCTGGAGCCGATCCTCTGGGGCAAGCTGCAACCGAGCGGCACCGTGCTGCTGGCCCCCTCCCGAGAGGTCGTCTACGGGAGGCAGTCCGCCCTGCCGCCGCTGGGCTTCAACGAGAAGGAGCTGATGACCGCGCTCGCGCGTGGGGCGCACCGCCCGGCTTAGGCGACGGCGCAAGTCATCATGCGTCATCCGGGTCTTCCGGCCTTCCCCCTTCGGCGGCCTTCGCCGAAGGGGGTTAGGATGGCGGAGCCATGCCTGATGACAGCTCCCCGGACGCCGCCACCGAGCGCGCCCAGTTCCTTTCCTGGATCACCCTGCTCGTCCACCAGCACCGTGCGCGACTGGTGACGAGCGCGAGGCGCCGGGGTCTGCCTCCCGAGGACGCGCTCGATTGCGTCCAGGACGCCTTCGTCACCTTCCTGCGGATGCCGGAGGCCACGACCCTGTCGGCCCGCTCCAGCGAGGTCGAGCGCCTTCTGTCGACGCTGGTGGCCCACGCCGCGCTGAATCAGCGGCGCAAGCTGGCGCGCCGGGCGCTGCCGACCGAGATCGAACTGTCCGAGGTGGCCTCCGACCTGCCTTCAGCGGACACGCTGGTGGCGGAGGCGGAGGCGCGGGTGAGCCTGGTGCGCTGTGTCCAGCAGTTGTCGCAGATGCAGCAGGCGGTGATCCGCCTCCGGCTCCTGGACGAGTGTCCGGGCGAGGAGGTCTCCACGCTGCTGGAGATCTCGCCGGAGAACGCCCGCATCCTCCTGTTCCGCGCGCGCCAGCGCCTGCGGGAGTGCCTGGTGCTGGCGATGAAGGACCCGGGGCCGCCCGACATGGCCGCCGCGGAGACCGCGCCGCGGTCCCTGCAGGACAGCGCCAGCGACCAGCGCCTCCGGCAGTCCTGAGCGAGCGCTACAGCACTTCCGCGCGCAGGTCGGGGAACACCTTCCCCACCTTTCCGAGCAGGTAGGCCCCGTACGTGCCCCGGAAAGAGTGCACGCTCTGCCGGTCCCACCGCTCCGCGTGGTCGTCCGCGCCCGCGTCCTTCAAAGCGGGTGAGTCGATGGCCGCGATCTCCGCCGTCCAGTCGGGGTCGAAGAAGAACGGCAGCGACAGCCGGTCACGGCCGGCGCGGTTGAGCACCCGATGCGGCGTGGAGCGGTACACACCGCGCGTCATCCGGTCGAGCATGTCGCCGATGTTGCACACGAACGCGTCCTCCACCGGCGGCGCGTCCACCCACCGCGTGTGCCCGTCCTGGCGCGTCTTCACCTGGAGCCCGCCCGCGTCGTCCTGCTTGAGGATGGTGAGCACGCCGTAGTCGGTGTGCTCGCCCACGCCCCACACCGGCAGCCCTTGCGCGTCCACCTCCGGGCCCGGCGGGTAGTTGAAGATGCGGAACAGCACCGTCGGATCCGCCATGTACCGAGCGGCGAAGAAGTCCGCCTCCAGGTCCAGGCTGAGCGCGATGCTGGACATCAACGCGTGTCCCAGCGACGTCAGCGCCGCCATGTACGCCAGCACCGCGCCGCCCAGCCCGTCCGGCTCAAGGGGGAACAGGTTGGGTCCATGCAGCGGAGTGTCGGCGCGCACGCGAGGGTCGTCCGGCGACAGCTCCGTGCCGAAATACAACCCCTCCTTGCGATCCGGCCGGCCCGACGTGAGCTCCCCGCCCACGGGGAAGAAG
>NZ_RAWF01000776.1:0-383 GCF_003612075.1 Corallococcus sp. CA041A | reverse complement strand
GGAGCTGGACAGCGAACGCACCCATGAACAGGCGGCGACCTTCGCGCGCGCCATCGACGGCCTGGACGGCGAGACCAGCGTGTGCAATTCGCCGGCACTGCTGGGCTGGCCGGATGTACGCAGCGACTGGGTGCGCCCGGGCCTGATGCTGTACGGCGCCAATCCGCTGCCGGACAACACCGCGCTGACCGAGCGCCTGCGCCCGGTGATGACGATGCAGTCGAAGGTGATTGCCGAGCGCTGGATCGAGGCCGGTGAGCCGGTGGGCTATGGCGCACGCTTCGTGGCCAAGGCGCGCACCCGCGTGGGCGTGGTCGCGCTTGGCTATGCCGACGGTTATCCGCAGTTCGCCCCCAACGGCACGCCGGTACTGATCGATGGCC
>NZ_RAWF01000775.1:0-384 GCF_003612075.1 Corallococcus sp. CA041A | reverse complement strand
CTGGAAGCCGGGCAACCCGTTGAAGTCCGTGCCCCGACCAACACCGTTCTGTTGCGCATCGAACAACAAAGTGAGCGCGTGGTGCTTGCAGGCGCGGCCCTGATGCTTCTGGCCGACCCCTCGCGCTACGAACTCGTCGTCGACGTGCTATCGACCGATGCGGTCAAGATCAGTCCTGGCATGCGCGTATCGGTAGTGGAGTGGGGCGGTCCGTTGGCCGTCAACGCCACGGTCCGGACAGTAGGTCCAGGGGCGTTTACCAAGGTGTCGGCGCTCGGGGTTGAAGAACAGCGCGTCCATATCGTGGCGGATCTTGTCGACCCGCCAGGCAGGTTGAATGATGGGTACCGCGTACAAGGGCGCATCGTCATCTGGGAACAACCC
>NZ_RAWF01000774.1:0-385 GCF_003612075.1 Corallococcus sp. CA041A | reverse complement strand
CGCAAATGCTGCGCCCACGTTCACTTTCCCGCCTGTCATGTCGATTTCCCACCCTGGCCGACGCCGTTTTGCGCTGATTCCCTCGGCCGGCACCGGCTCGCGCGCCGGCGGCGATCTGCCCAAGCAATATCAGGTGATTGCCGGGCGGCCGATGCTCTGGCATACCGCGCAGGCGTTCCTGGCCAGCCCCGAAATCGATACCGTGCTGGTGGTGACGACGCCCGGCGCACAGCCGCTCGTACAGCGCTTTCCCGACGGCGGTTTCGACGCGCCCAAGCTGGTGGAGGTCGATTGCGGTGGCGACTCGCGCCACGCATCCGTCACGCACGGGTTGGCGGCGTTGCGTGGCCTGGGGGCGCACGACGACGATTGGGTGCTCGTGCAT
>NZ_RAWF01000773.1:0-385 GCF_003612075.1 Corallococcus sp. CA041A | reverse complement strand
GAGCTTTGGCGACAACGTTCTGGTGAGCCTCGGCGACCGCATCAACAAAGGCTCGTTCAACCTGCGCACGCAGTGCTTTTTTTTCGACCTCGCCGAGCAGGCCGAGCGTGCCGGCGGCCGGGTCGTTTTGCAGTGGGGCAACCAGGAGGTGCAGACCGCCAAGGCCTGGGACAACAGCAAAACCCGTGGTCCAGGGGGGATGTTGTGGGAGCTATGGGCCTACGGCATCGAGCCGAGCCAATTTTTTGCGGCAAGCAGCAGCTACGGCAAAGCGCTGCGCCATGCCCCGGTGGTCAGCCAGCTCGGTGAGGAGATCTTGTTGGTCCATGGCGGCCTTTGTCCGTCTGAGCGATCCCTGGCCGAAGAGCTGCGCTCGATGCAGCAG
>NZ_RAWF01000772.1:0-385 GCF_003612075.1 Corallococcus sp. CA041A | reverse complement strand
ATAGTACCTAATCCCCATTCACCCCAGAATCCCGCCTATTCCGCTTGGTAAATTGTCCCCAGTTTGGACCCTCTACCTACTTCGTATATAGCAATACTGCTAATTTAATACTCGGAATCTCCAATTCTTCCATTCGTTAATTTACTGATAAGTCGTCCAACAACGCTCTTGTTTCTATTGTCCTGAGCTTTTGTTAGGATCACCACGCAACTAAAACCACCTGGTATCAAGTAGAATGAACGTACGTAACTTGGCTCTTGTATCATCAAGTGCCCACTATTCAATACTGTATCTATGTACTGTATGCACAAAAAGTATAAGGACAATATATGGAATACTTACAGTACCAGGACAATAAGAGGGTAAGTATGTATGTATATGTATG
>NZ_RAWF01000771.1:0-385 GCF_003612075.1 Corallococcus sp. CA041A | reverse complement strand
ACTACAGTCCGCATGCGCTGGTGCGTAGTTTGGCCGGCGCAGGAGATCGAGAACACTGGAGCTTCGCTGTGGAGCTCACCTATCGCTGCCTTTCCTCCGGTCTGTGGCGACTCTCCTACGGCCTGCCTCCGGAGCTGGGGCTTTCCAGCATCGATCGTCGATCCGAGCACCAGCAGTCTGATCAACATCACGGTGCCTGGAGCACATGCATTGGATCCGGGCTTTGTGATCCGACAGGTGCTTCCGGATGGATTCGGTGGACTCTCAGTCTCAACCAGAGGCTGGGGTACGGGTTCGCGTCCAATGTTCAACTCGAATTGGTGGGCCAAGTGTGGAGCTCCAATACGCGCGATACTGGTGGCGAAGTTGGCAAGTTGCGGTGGCC
>NZ_RAWF01000770.1:0-385 GCF_003612075.1 Corallococcus sp. CA041A | reverse complement strand
AGCTTGGAGGCTTCGTCGGGGTTGGAGGGGTCTTCGGCCGCCACGTCGTCCTCGTCAAAATCCCAGTCGTCCAGGTCACCGGACAACTCGTCCCCAGTCTGGCCAGAAGCCCCCGCGTTGTCACCGGGGAACGCGGTGGTGCGGGGAGAAGGCAGCGGCTCGAACGTCGCTTCGACGATGGCCTCGACGAGGAATTCGTTGGCGTCGCCCGCCGAGCGGACATCCGAGCGGATGAGGGCTTCCAGGTGGGCGTCCACCTGCTGGAGGGCGGCCTCGAAGGAGGCGGTGAGGTTCTGGGCGGGGTCGTTGGACTCGTCGAAGGAGACGATGCGCCACAGGTCGTCCTCGCTGGCGCGGGTGGGGCGCACGGGCGGTGTGGAGGACG
>NZ_RAWF01000769.1:0-386 GCF_003612075.1 Corallococcus sp. CA041A | reverse complement strand
GCCCCAACCAGCTGGAGCTGGACAGCTTCTGTGGCCGCCGAGCGCAGTCGCTGGAGGACTGCGTGAACATAGCGCGCAGCCTGTTGCAGCGCGGGCCGCAGGTGGTGCTGGTCAAGCACCTTGCTTACCCCGGGCGCGCCGAGGACCAGTTCGAGATGCTGCTGGTGACCGCCGAGCAGAGCTGGCATCTGCGCCGCCCGCTGCTGGCGTTCCCGCGGCAGCCGGTAGGGGTGGGTGACCTGACCTCAGGCCTGTTCCTGGCCCGAGTCCTGCTCGGCGACAGCTGGGTGCAGGCGTTCGAATTCACCGCTGCGGCCGTACACGAAGTGCTGCTCGAAACCCAGGCCTGCTCCAGCTATGAACTGCAGCTGGTGCGGGCCCAGGAC
>NZ_RAWF01000768.1:0-386 GCF_003612075.1 Corallococcus sp. CA041A | reverse complement strand
ATGCCCAGCAGCAACAGGCCCGCCATCAACAGCGAGGTGGCGATCGGGCGGCGGATGAAGATCGTCGAAAAGCCCACGGACTGATCCTTGCTGGCACTTCAATGTCGGCGCCGGCGGGTATGCCGGCGCGAGGGAGATCAGTGGCCTGCGCTCAGCGCGGGCCACCACCGCGACGGCCACCGCCGCCTGCGTTCTTCTGCTCGGCCGCCTTCAGTTCGGCCTCGGTCGGTGCGGCCGGGGTCTCCCCCGGCTTCAGCGCGGTGACCTTGCTGCCCGGCTTCAAGCGGAACTGGCCTTCACTGACCACCCGCTCGCCGACCTTCAGGCCTTCGGCGATCTGCACCTGGCTGTCGCCCACTTCCACGCCGCTGCGCACGGTCTGCATC
>NZ_RAWF01000767.1:0-387 GCF_003612075.1 Corallococcus sp. CA041A | reverse complement strand
ATGTTTACTCATGGTGACACCTTGGACGCGGCGTGGTTGTCCAAGTATGGAATACGTGGCCTCCCCATTCTAAGTAATGTTGATCGCAACCTCGAGTCGTTCATCTCACTTGCCGACGACTGTCTCGAACGCCCCTTCCGTGTCGAGCGTCATTCCGCGCATTGTTGGGTTGGTTGTTCCTGGCTAAGACCAGTCAGAGGCGACATCATGATCCGATCTTTGAACATCGACCATATCATCGCAAGATTTTCTAGCCAAGAGAATGGGCCGCGTGATAGCTGGTTCTTACTCCTTATGAGTTCTGTTATTCCCGGCAAGATAAACGCCCGTCTGAAGACTGGGCATACTGCTTTTTGGGATCTCGCTCGAATCCATGATGCCTATCCC